>NZ_JAAHHM010000061.1:0-42148 GCF_010692445.1 Moorena sp. SIO3E8
GGTAGAATACAGGTAACATTGTCAATAGGTAGGTCTTGTTGAACAAAAGAGACCTATCTTTTTTTTAGCACAAAATGGTGAAAGCTTTACATTTAAAGCTTTTCAGGCTATTTCGTCACCCCTTCAGGCTTTAGGATGGTGATAAATTACTGGTAACCAGGTGGCGTAGGGTAATTTTTTATCTAATCGATTCTCTAGATAATGCAGTCTTTTGCGTGCTAGTTTAACTGCCTTCTGGAGAGACTTTCCTTGAGAAAATTCTTCCAGAAAGAACCTGAGAAAAGTCTGGGCAACTTCATCGGGCACTGGCTCTTTCATAATAATCGCTTGTGGCATTTGTAATTTAGCTAGAGCATTGGCTAAACCTAAGCCATCACAGCTATTAAATATAGCTAGCTTCAAACCGTTTTTAATGGCTTGCTTGAGAGCTGGCATTAACTCATCAATGATAATACTGTCTTCCTGATTTATATAAATTCGACCGGTTTCATCATTACATTCGCTATAACTATGACCAGCAAAAAACAGAATATCCCAGCCTTCTTTTTCCCAAAGTTTTTGGTCTAACTCCTCTCGTGTCGGTTCTACTAGAAAGCAAGAGGATGAGTCTAAGCTAGAGACTTGCTGCCAATAGTTGCGGTCTGTTTCGATATCAATTCCGTCACTGTTACCAAGAATGGCTAATAGTCTGACTCGATTTCTCAGTTTAGTTTCTGGATGTGGCTGGTATTCCAAGGGAATTAAACTAAATTCAACGGAGTCATGATTATTTTCCCATACATCCCAGAGGTGCCATGGTAATCGTTGAAGCTGAGGATTATCGGTCTGAATCAATACCCGAGTATCACGATGACGGCTTAACTCAGTTGTTAATTGATCTCTGACCTGGTCAAAGCCATCGGATCTAGAATTCAGCCATTGGTTAATATTGTTCCTTAACTCGTCAACCAATTGCTCACAGGATTTAACCGAAGAGATGTACAGTCCTTTGGGAGTTAAGCGGGGGTTTCGGTAAAAATACTCTAAATTACGATATCCTTGCTGCCAATCGGTGTATAGTTGATAAATTTCGGGGTTTGGGGCCAACCGACTCATAATTTTTCCTTCAGCTGACTTGTCTGTTGTTCCCCATGTCAAAGTGACTCGAATTCCACTATCTAGGTCACCATCTAGTGTTAAAGTAACTACTCTATTCATTTCTATTGATTGCCGTATTTTGGTAGATTGCCAGATCCAATAAGCTACAGGAGTCTCCTTGACTCTGATTGACTTACGAAAATTTGCATGTTGATGATTAGCGCTGTTACTCCCTCAGGATTTACTAGGAATTTTAATCCTAAGAATTGTGAGTCAAGCAGCGCTTTAAGTTATGGGGGTATGGGATTCAGGCAACTAGCATACTTTATAGTATATAGATTATACCATATTTTTTAAATTATCCAGAAATATTTAAACTATCTTCACATTTATTTGAACAAAATCGCGACGCATTCCCCCACCTGGGCGTAGACCACGCTACGGGAACGCAAAATCAAAACACCTTTTCATAAAACCTTATTTTTGGGCTGAATAGAAATATATGGGTAGATTCAGGTAACTAGCATTGTACAAGAAAACACAAACAATGATGAACCTTCAACAAACCCAAATTTATCAACGCCTTCAGGCATTTTCTTTAGATGATCCTGAGGCCAAATTTCCCTTTAGCAAGCGACTAGCTCGGGAAAATCAGTGGAGTCTTAACTACACTCAGCGGGTAATTGAAGAATACAAAAAATTTGCGTTTCTAGCAGTAGTAGCTGACCATCCCGTCTCCCCTTCTGACCCAGTAGATCAAGTGTGGCATCTACACTTAACCTATACCCATTCTTACTGGGATGAATTTTGCCCAAACATTCTACAAACCCCCTTTCATCATCTGCCTAGTGGTGGTGGTGCCAGTGAAAAGTCTAAATTCGACGATTGGTACAGTAAAACCCTAGCCAGCTATCACTATTTCTTTGGGGAAGCACCACCATTAGATATTTGGGCACCTGCTGATATTCATGTTAGTCAGGATATCAATTTTGTGCGGGTAAACCCTCAGCAGCACTGGATTTTACCTAAAGTTAATTGGTTTTGCCCCCCTGCCCCCCAATTTTTCGGTGCGACCCGTGGCGAATTTAATTCGCCAACGGAAAGCGCACCGGGAGGGGTAATGATGTCAAAGTCCCCCAGAATTGGGGGATTTAGGGGGCACTTGCCTAAGGTTAGTTTAGGACTTACGGAGTTTAGTTGGTTTTGCCCCCCTGCCCCCCAAAATTGGGGGATAATGATGTCAAAGTCCCCCAGAATTGGGGGATTTAGGGGGCACTTACCTAAGGTTAGTTTAGACTCACTCCCCAACTTCAGCCTCAACCAATACGCGATTGTTTTCCTATTGTTCGTCTTGGCAGTAACCATCACAGGTTGTGAGTCATTAGCCTTAGTCAATAGCCCAAATCCACTTAATTTCACAGGACCATTATTTCTCAGGTTCTATCTATTGCTAGTAAGTGCTGCGGTAGTCTTGGCCTACGGTTTACGTTGGTATTTACGACAACCAGCTTCCGCACCCTATGGCAAATCGGTCTCTCTCGATGCCTATGAGACAGGCTATTTAGTTGGTGGTCAACAGCGAGCTGTCGATACAGCCATCGTTAACCTTGTGCAGAGTGGACATTTAAAACCTGTGCCTGAATACCGAGGGCTAGAATTAGTCAATCCTTTGGTTTACAAAAATGATCCCCTTGAGTTTAAGATTGATAATGGTGCTAGAACTGGTAAGACCATCACTCCGATCAGAAGAGCCGCTAGATCCGCTACAAACCAAATACGCGATCGCTTAATCGATCTCAATCTCTTACTTACAGAAGACCAAGGCAAATTAGCCCAGCAATATCCCGCACTTCCTATCTTTGCTGTCTTGCTCCTAGGAATCACCAAGATTATAGTAGGCATTTCGCGAGATAAGCCAGTCGGTTTCCTAATCATACTGTGCGTCATGACAGCAATTATTGGTTGGCGCTTTCTGGTTGTACCAGTAAACCGTAGTCGTTACGGCGATAGTGTATTAGGAAACCTAAGAGCTACCCATGGGATGCTGCGAAACCCTAAAGACAAGTCTCAACTAGCCCTGGCATTTGCTCTATTTGGTACTACAGTTTTAAACCAATATGGTCTAGAAGACTTGCTAAAGGTATTTAATCCTCCCAGCCATTCTGGTAATAGCGGTGGCTTCGGTGGCGGTGGCTGCGGTGGCGGTGGCGGTGGCGGTGGCTGTGGTGGCGGCTGTGGTGGCTGCGGTGGCGGTGGCTAAAGAATTATAGCGGTTTCCGCGACTGTGAGGTACATCTTGATCAGCCCTACTAGGGGAAAGCCATTTCTTGTGTACCTCATCCAACCACAGAACCGCTCTATTTGATCGTTATCCTTGTCTTCCTTATGGTGCCAAAGCATTGCTTGAGAGTGACTTTGATGATTGCTTTTGGCTCACCGTTGTTCATCACAGGAGGTCTCTTAGCAAAATATTTAATGATGCCATACCTCAAGGCCAAGCTAGGGCACTAGCTGAATTTTACGCATCAAAAACACCACCTACAGCTCAAGCAGAATCTAAGGAAGCAGTACCCGAAACGCCCAAGCCAGAAGCAAATCAGCCCCCTGTAGAGCCGAGCGCATTATCTGAAGCATCACAGATAGAAGCAGCACCCGAAATGACCCAACCACCAGAAGAGATTCAACCGCCAAAAGAGTCGAGCCAGCAACAGCAATGGGTGGAAAGTCTAGCGCCAGACCTAGCTCAACTTTTGTCAGACGTGCGATCGCGTAGCGTGACCTACGGTCAATCGCCCTTATTTTGCTTGATACGGCAGAGATGAATGGTGCAGATTGATTTTCAGATCACCGTTTTCATCGCGAACATAACCAAAAGAGTATTCTACCTTGATCTCGCTACCGTCTGTTTTGGTGAAAAAATACTCACCCATCGACATGGCTGTATCGCAGTTGGTAATAATTCCTTCATTCTCAAAGCGCACTTTGTTATAGGGCGCAAGAGCAAAACCTTTATCTTCGCTGATGCTGCCGCCGACAAAATAAGACAAAGCCTCTTTCTCCGTGCCTCTGAACGGATCATCGCTGGCTAGTGTTGGTTTGAACAAAACCGTACCAAGATCATAAGCATAAAGCCTGTCAAGAGTACTTTGTGCTTCTGCTTGTGGGTTTTGTGCCTTGCCAATGGCGACAATGGCTTTGCCCCAGCTTTCCTGTGCAGCTAGAACATCGTTTTTTGTGACAGGATTTTCGCATGGCGCAGCCTGTGCCCTTGGCGTACCACCAACGTTCGTGCAACCAGTCATTGTGGTTACTGTGGATAGGATTAAAAGTGCAGAGAAATATGGTTTCATGGTGATCTTTTTCTTTTACTTTTATAAGACTAGGCGTAAATCTCAGTACAGGACAAAAGTTGCCAACAGAGCAGCGTGGGCGTAGCGCAATCGGTGCTTTTGAATAAAAAAAGCTGTTCGCGCAGCGTGAGCTTTAGCTCACCGCTGTTCCCTTAGCTTGGTCTACGGCCAACGGCTGACGGCACATCAAGTAGCCTGAGCCAAAAGCTCACGGCTGTTCGCGCAGCGTGCGCGTAGCGCATATGCTGAGGTTACAGAGTTCGATATCAAGCTGCTGAATCCAGATTAAGCTGTTTAAGCGATCTCAACTCTGTAGCAATACCACAAATACTGTACCACTATTCCTCTCACATAATCCCAAATAATTGGGGTAAGTCGCTGATTTGAACTCTCCTCGACTTGAAACGTTGAGGATTTTGGGCTGATGCTGTGCAACCCTTGGCTAATCGCTGTTAGTTTACGACATTTTAGCACAGCAACGTATGTATTTTACATTACATTTACAAATATTTACATTTAGGCTAAAATTGATATAATAAAACAGCAATATCTATCGGGAAATCAAAAGCTGTTCAGGATTCAGCCAAAACTGTTACGTGATCATAACCTCTGGGAATTCTATTAGAAAGTCCTAGACAGGTTGATCTGACGTTACTTAATCCGGAACCAACAGCTCAACTGTTGAAGTCAAGCATATTCCTCCAACGGATCTATTTAGCGAGGGGTTCAGACTCGCTTTATTGAAATTGTTACGGATGTCCCTAAAGATTATACCTTATGAATATTACCATTATTGGTTGCGGTTATGTTGGCACAGCTCTAGCAAATTTCTGGCATCACCAGCAGGGTCACCAGGTTACAGCTACCACTACTACCCAAGAACGGGTAGCAAAGCTGAAGGAAGTCGCTTCACAGGTGGTGGTGATGAAAGGGGATGATACCCAAGGGATGCAGTCGGCACTTATTGATCAAGACACTATCGTCCTGAGTATTGCCCCGATCAGTAATAGGCAAGTTGATGCCAACTTCTACGAAGCCACCTACATCCCCACCGCTAGCAATTTGGTAGCAGCTTTAGCAGATAATCCCAATGTGAAGCAGGTAATTTACCTAAGTAGTTGCGCCGTCTACGGTAACCAACAGGGAGCATGGGTAGATGAAAATTCTCCTATCGTTCCAGCCAACGAACATGGTCGGGTTTTGTCTTTGACGGAACATATTTTATTAGGTGCAAGCAGTGAAAATTGCAACGTCTGTATCCTGCGCCTTGGGGGGATTTATGGTCCTGGTCGTGAGTTAAGCAAGCGCTTTGAGCGACTGGCTGGCACGACGCTTCCTGGCAGTGGCGATAACTTTATCAATTGGATTCACCGAGACGACATTGTTCAGGCCGTGGAATTTGCCCGACGAAACCGCTGCCAAGGTATCTACAACCTAGTTAACGACCTCAAACTCACGACGCGGGAGCTGACTGATCAAATATGCGATCGCTACAATCTCCCCAAAGTGTTATGGGATTCTTCACAACCTAACTTCCGAACCAATAACGCCCGGGTAGATAATCAGAAGTTGAAAGTTGCTGGTTATGAGTTGATTCATGCCCAAACTCTGATTTAAGCAACACCAGCCAGAGACGCAATCCTGATTTCAAGCTCTTCAAGCCATCGCGGATCCATTTTCAGTCTCAGACAGCCAGGGTGGAAAGTACTGGAAATCTCAGGATTGCGAACTTTCATTTCTACAGTTTTATTGCTACAGTTTCATTCCAAAAAAGAAGCCCCAGGATGAAGAACTATCCGAGCTGGAGCGAATCTATAACCCCGTGCTCTCCCTGAGAGCCCATTTGTATTGAAGATGTGAATCGCCGCCTCAAGGTCTTCAAGATTCTACGAGAGCTCTCATGGAATTAAATTATGACATCAGTTGATAATTGCTTAAAGCCCTGCTATATTATTCTTCCAGAGAAGCAAGGGAGAGTTAACAAACTCCCTGGCCATACCAAGGGCAATAAAGTCTTACCTCAACTTGATTTTGTTGATTATGCATCTTCTTCAAAGCGGACTTCCTAAAAGTGGAAATTTTTGGTTATATCAAATTATTCGCAATATTTTTGAAAAAGCAAACTTAGAAGAGAAAAGCTTTATTAAAAACCAACCAATCTATAAACTTGCCCAAACTTGGGATATGAGCGTTCGAGGACAAGTTAATATTAATTTTTTAGATATTACTGAAACTGCCTTGTTTTATAGAATTAGCAATATTTTCAGATATCCTGTAGATGACATAGACAATTATATTGATAGCTGTACTTTTGTTTGGACTCATTCTCAATTGAATTCTAAATGTCGAGAGGTTTTTCCTAAATTTGATAAGCTGATTTATATTATTCGAGATCCTAGGGATGTTGCAATTTCTTGGTCGAATTTTGTCTTTAGTCCCTATATGAAAAGATATTATCCGTTTCTAACTGATAATGAAATAAATCCTCAAGTGTATTTAACTAATCGCTTAAACGATATTATCTCCGATTGGGTTAATCATGTTAGTGACTATTTAAACTATCGAGATGAGTTTAAAATTTATATTGTTTTTTATGAAAACTTCGTTCAAGACTTTGATAAAGAATTACAAAAACTATTAAATTATTTAGAGATAGAACTTAATAAAGTAGAACTTGATGAAATTAAAAATAAAGTTAAGTTCACTACCATGAAGCAAGAAAATCCTAATCATGTTAGAAAAGGGAATAAAGGACAATGGTTAGAGATTTTTTCTGACGATCAAAATCGACAAGTATTAGAATTAGCTAAACCGTTACTGCAAGTTTTAAATTATCCAATTAATCGAGAAGAATCTTTACCGCAATTAACCCAAGGATTCTCAGAAACGTTTAGTTGTAATTTTGGAAAAGTTTCGTTATTAATTCCCACGCCCCATTAAACTCTATTAGGTGGATCGGGTGGATCTAACTCCCTACTCCCTATTCAAAATTTCTGGTAGAATCCCATCACACAATTTGCGATCGCTTTCACTCAAGGTCGGATTATGGTTCAAATAGTCACTGATCCAATAGCACCCCTTCACCAATAAATCCTTTAAATCAGAGCTTAAATCAGAGCTTAAATCAGACATAGCTGTATGACTCCCCCTGGTAACTATCCCCTGTCCAGGTTTTACATCTACAACTGTATTCCCATTAATCGGTCCACCAACAGTTTTGATTTCTGTACCATCGATATTCCAGATTTTAGCAGTACCATCTTCACTGACAGATACCAAGGTTTGACCGTCAGCCAGGAAACAGGCATTGCACACAGGAGCAAGATGTCCTTTTAGGGTTTTGAATTCCTTACCATCACGAGTCCAAAGCTTTACTGTTCTATCAGCACTAACTGAAGCAATCATTTGACTGTCTGGACTAAAAACAACACCTCTAACTCCTGCTTGATGTCCTTGTAAGGTAGTGATCAGTTTACCATTCAAACTCCACAGTTTCACTGTTTTATCAGCACTAGCGGAAGCCATAATTTCACCATCCCCACTGAATCTCAAACAGACTATTTTTAGACTATGGGCTGGCATCGTATCGATTAAGCTACCATCAAGATGCCAACGTTTAATGGTTTTATCTTCTCCAGCGGAAGCCAGCATCTGACCATCCTGACTGAATCTAATGGTAAGGATTTTAGCAAGATGACCGTTGAGAGTATTTATGATTACTCCGTTATCCTGTCCATACTTATCATCAATCCCCCACAACTTGATGATTCTGTCATTACCCGCAGAGGCCAGGATTTTACCATCAGGACTAAAACTTAGACTTCTGATACTCAGACCATGGGCTGGAAAGGTTTGCAGTAACGCTCCATTAAGATGCCAAATTTTAATGATACCATCCACACTAGCAGTGGCCAATAGTTTTGCTTTAGGACTAAAACTGACACTCCTGACACTAGCTTCATGTCCTGAAAATGTTCTAAGTAATGTGCCGTCTAGACTCCATAGTTTGACTGTTTTATCTTCACTAGCTGAAGCATACTGCTGACCGGTAGAATTAAAACAAAAGCCGATAAGTTTACCAGTATGGCTTTGCTGAGTATTCAGTCCAATGCCCTTGAGACTCCAAAGTCTGATAGTTTTATCTACACTAGCAGAAGCCAGTAGCCGTCCATCGGGACTGAAACTTACCCCACACACAGACCCTTTGTGTCCTCGTAAGGTCTTGAGCTTAATCCCATCAAGGTTATAAAGTCGAATTCGATTATCTTTACTGGCTAGTGCTAATAGTTGACCATCGGGACTGAATCTAACCCGATAGACTGGCAAGCCATAATTATCGATGGAGTTGAGTTCTTTGCCATCTATATTCCAGAGTTTAGCGGTACCGTCCCAACTCCCGGAAGCCAGCATCCGACCATCTGGACTAAAGCAGACACTCAAGACACCCCTAGCATGACGATTGAAAATTTTGGGCCAACTACTGTCTAAATTCCAGAGTTTGATAGTGCCATCTTCACTAGCGATCGCAAGGGATTTACCATCAGGACTAAAACTAATCCCAAAGTTAGCAGGACCAAACCTGGTCAGGGTTTTAATCCTAGTACCATTAGGATGCCAGAGCTGGATGGTGCCATCCTTACTAGCAGCAGCAATGGTGTGACCATCGGGACTAAAACTAATGTTGAAAACTTGGTTTTTATGACCTCTGAGAGTTTTCAGTAACTTGCCATCCCGTTGCCAGAGTTTGATGGTGCCATCAGCACTGGCAGAGGCAAACATTTCACCATTGGGACTAAAGTTAATGCTAAACACTTGCTCCTTGTGACCCCGACAGCTTGCCAAGGCTTTTCCATTAATACCCCAAATCCTGATGGTGCCATCTTCACTAGCAGAGGTAATTAGTTTACCATCAGGACTTAAACAAACACCAAATACTCCCGCATCATGTCCTTCCAAACGATTGCACTCTTGCAAGTTATTGATAATCTCCTGAAGCTGATTCACTTGTTGCTGTTTGATATCACGAGTAACCTCTGTGGTGATTAATCGTTTACCCGCTTTTACACTAGCCACCAATGCTCCTAACTGGTCGTCGGAAGAGAGTAGAGCTTGAGATAGAGAACTCAGGGCTTTAATTTCTGCAATTTCTGCTCGTCTTCGTTCCTCTTGTTCTTGATGGAGTGCTTGCTTTAGTTCTTCTTTGGTCAGTTTTAACTCGGCTAGGATTTGAGGCTCTTGTCCTTGGCGAATAAATGATACTAAATAATCATGAACTAACTGATAACGATCAGCAGGATATTCTGGCACTTCAAATACTAACCCAGACCCCACTAACACCTCCATTACTAAATCCAGTTGCTCCTCGTCTAAGTCCAAATCTTCCGCTAATTCAGCCTGAGTTTTTAGCGGTCGCATCCCGTTTTCATCGGTCAGTAAATACAAAACAAGTTTAGTGATTCGTTCGTTCTCTTCACCACAGTCTTTAATAGCTGTTTCTAGGTATCGTTCAACCAGTTTTTCCTTCGGACCTTTGGCTAGATAATCTGCTAAGGTGGTAATTTTTTCGGCTTGGAGCTGAGCTCCTACCACTTGCAATTCAATGGGGAGCACCTCATTGGTATCTCCTGCTAAATCCTTAACTAGGGCATCGGTTAGGTTTGGCTCTAGAGAAAATGCTGTGTTTTCAGTTAAGCTTTTAATAACTGATTTAGTTTGCTTTGGTGAAAAGTTACCGAGATAGTAAAGAATCGTTTTATTTAAAATATTGTTGTTAATGACATCTAAGTTAATTAGACGGTTACACTCTAACAAATAATGAAGGTCATCTTCTCGAAGGGATAAAATAATTTTTACATAGGGAATATTCAAACAGCTCTTCATAAATTCATAGAAAACCATTCGTTGTTTTCTGTCTTTGGCAGCAAAGAAAAATTCTTCAAATTGGTCAAATACTAAAACAACTAGGATATTATCTTCTGTTATTTGCCAGAATGTCTTGAGAATTGCGGCTGTTGTTTCTAGAGTATTACCATGATACTTAATCAGTTTTTTTTCGGCCAGAGACTTGGCTAATGCTTTCCCAAATTCGGGAATCCAATCGGTATAAATTTGCTGGAAAACCGTTAACACCTCACGGGAGCCAATGGTTTTTTGTTTCAAGGTGGGAATTAACCCAGCTTGGACAAGGGAACTTTTTCCTACTCCTGATGGACCATAAATTACGGTGAGTTTATGGTCACTACGACCCATACGTTGCATTAAGCGATTGACATCCCCTTGTCTACCAGAAGCCGCAATGGCTGGGGTGACAGAATTGTGGTAGTCTAGATCTGGTAATGCTGGGTTAGTTACCTGTTGTTTAGGCTGCAATCGACCAGCACCAATAAAGGCTCGAAAATTGTACTGCTGCTCAATGGAGCGTCGTTCTTGTTTAACCCGAAAAGCTGTCAAATAGTTACCTTGTTGGCAGTAGCACTGGCGCAATTCTTCTAAAATCAGAATGTAAAGCTCTGGATCGTACTGGGGTTTGGTTCTGGCTTTAGCCGTTTCCAGAGTTGTCAGACTGTCTTGGATTTTAGCTTGCTGCTGTTGCTGTTGCGATCGCGCGGCTCCACGATGCGATCGCGCTAGAGACAATAAATACCAACCTTGGTGAAATGAGCGCTCCCAATCACAATCGGTATCGAGTGAGCATGAGGTTGGTGTACACAATTCAGACAATGCCTGTTCTAAGATTAACAGAGCCTGTTGGGCTAACTGTTGCGCTTTATTCCAATCAGATTTCCATAAGGCGACTTCTGCTAAAAAGCCATAGGCTCGCGCTAGTCTAAAGGGATTACCATAGGTTTGATGGATAGTCAAGGCTGTGTTAGCAACTGCTTCCAAGTCATCCCACTGTCCCAGTCGTTGCAGTACCTCTGCCCAAGCATTAATAAACTTGGCAACTAAGTCTGGTCGCTCAGCCTGTTCAAAGACCTTAATACATTGCTGATAATACTCTGCGCCATGACCACAAGCGACTTGATGTTCAGCCCGATGTCTTTCAGCATAGGTACGCCACCATAATCCTAAATAGTACAGTAAGCATCCAACCCGCTCTGATGAGGAGGTGAATGTTTGGGGTTTTCCCTCGGTTTCCCTGACCTCTGGCTCAATCTGCTGCCAAAGGGCTAAACTACGCTGATAATGTTCCAGAGACTCTTGTGATGACCCATCAGCGGCACGACCCAAAACAAATTCTAAGCTGGCTTCTAACGGTGGGTCTAATGTGACTTTACGATGGTTTAGCTCATTCTGGGCTGACTTTAACTCGGTGCGGCGAGTCGAACCAATACCCAAATTCAGGTCATCATTGTCTAGAAATCTGCCAGCACCAGAGTGTAATACTTTGCCATAGACCTGATTGACGGTTTGCTCGATAAAATCAATTAACTCATCCGTTGCCATCTCAAAGCCTATGGGAGTAGCAGCCCAACTGGTGAAATCTGGTGCTACTCGCCTCAGCTTGTGCTGGACCTGATCGGTTACCCATAACACCAGGGGGAAGGGGAAGGTTTTGCGAAATTCATCCCGTGCATTATTGGTAGAAACTAATAACCTATCAATATCCCTGACTAATTCCAAATTGTGAACAATCAGGGCATCGGGTAGTATTGATGTCAGTTCCGCTTGAACATTGCTATAGAGGTTTGTAGCCGATGAGGCCAAAGCCCTGGAGTGAAACTTAATCTGGTAGCGTTCTGTCAGTTGTTGTGTTAATCGCTGCCGCAATGATTGATAATTACAACGGGCTAAAATCAGAGAAAATTGTCCCTGAGAAAATGCGATCGCCCGTGCTAGCATTCTTAATGATTCATTGTTATTCCCATTGAAATCTTTGGGTTGGAGCGTCATATTTATTCCAACGTTTGTGCTTCTGCCAGAATCGGATTTACGCCCTGACCATCCCCTCTGCTGATCTTGGTAGCCATGGAGCGCCTTCATGGGGGGGTTTCTACCATTATTGACTACTGCAAACCCTTAGGGTTTCCACCGTTGGGCAACGGTTTTGGTTTCCAAGGGTAGTGCGTTCGCGTAGCGTGGCCGAAAGGCCAGACAAGGGTTTGATAGGCATCTTTCCCTTTTGCTTGCCTTTGCTGCAACACCTGAAACAGTCATTCCCATTATTTACCAGTAACCGCTGGCACCTGAATCTTCCGTTGCTTTCTGATTACCTTTTCCAAGCAACGACCTCTAGGAAGTTGATCTATTATACCACATTTTTTTTGTTGAACGCGATCGCGTGGCCTTTTGGCCAAGGTTGGTTGGTGGAAGGTTGGTTGGTTGAAGGTTGGTTGGTTGAAGGTTGGTTGGTTGAAGGTTGGTTGTTCCCATAGCGTGGCCGAAAGGTCAAGGTTGTTGGGATCTGATATGGTAGGCAAGGTTAGAAGAAAATCAGTTTTGAGCGCAATAGTTTAGGAGTGAAACCATGGCACTAGTTAATTCGACAATGTTGCCCTTAGGTACCAAAGCACCAGAGTTTCAGTTACCGGATGCAGTGTCTGGCGAGACGATTTCCTTAGAGACCTTTGCCGGTAAGCAGGGGTTACTGGTAATGTTTATCTGCCGTCATTGTCCTTTTGTTAAACATGTACAGGGAGAATTGGCCAAGCTAGGGAAAGACTATGCCGATGCTAATCTTGGTATGGTGGCAATTAGCGCTAATGATGCGGATAATTACCCGGATGATGCTCCCGATAAACTTAAGGAAATGGCTCAGGAGCTGGGATTTACTTTTCCCTTCTGTCATGATCAAACTCAGGAAACTGCTCAGGCTTATACAGCTGCTTGTACCCCAGATTTTTTTCTATTCGATGCTAACCAAGAGCTAGTTTACAGAGGTCAATTGGATGATAGTCGTCCTAGTAATGGGATACCAGTTACCGGTAAGGATTTACGAGCAGCTATTGATGCGGTGCTAGGGTCGCAACCGGTGAATTCTGAGCAAAAGCCTAGTATTGGTTGCAATATTAAGTGGAAGCCGGGGAATGAACCGGCTTATTTTGGTGTTTGATATGTTGTTGAAGGTTGTTCGCGTAGCGTGGCCTTTTGGCCAAGGTTGTTCGCGTAGCGTGGCCTTTTGGCCAAGGTTGTTTGGTTGTTCGCGTAGCGTGGCCTTTTGGCCAAGGTTGTTTGGTTGAAGGTTGTTCGCGTAGCGTGGCCTTTTGGCCAAGGTTGTTTGGTTGAAGGTTACAGGTTTAAGGTTTAAGCTAAATTTGTGAGTCAGCTCAATTCCTTTTGATTACTAATATCCTAATGGGTAATATAGCAATCCGTGTAGGAATTGTGATAATTAATTTTTGATGCCATATTCTCTAGTCCTTCCAGAGCCGCTGTTCCCTACTCCCTACTCCCTGTTCCCTTTGCTAATTGCTGTGATTTCTGCAGCCACTTTTCTTTAGTTAGTATCCAACGATTTACTGTTTGATTAAAGTTGATCAAGCCTGGTGTAGTTTCATAGGTTTTAACAAGCTCAAACCCAGCTTTAGGTAAGGTTTTATTGGGAGCTGGATTGAGAGCATAAGGCTCACAAAACAGGTTTTGCAAATGGAATTTAGTGAAATAGCAATAAATTGATTCGTTAATAAAATATGTGCCATTCCCGCTTCTTCGTTTCTCTGGTTGCCAAAGGTGCAAATGCATGAATGCTTCTTGAGCATAGATAATTTTGTTGAGATTAGAATGCCCAACAGGAGTATCGTCTATTTCCCAGATGAGGTAGTATAATCTGCTGTGTTCTACTGGCCGTTCAAAATCTTCAAGCAGTATTTGACGCCACTTGTCCGAATTTGGAAGTTTACTTGGCTCTACCCCCATTCCCCTGAGAAATTCATGGTCAGCATTTAGGAAATAGTGGATCATTAAGTCTATATCACTGGCTTCAAATTCTCTAATACTTCGTTTCAAATGTCTCTCCTTTTTATTTGAGATGTAAACATAGGATTGATAGAAAAAGCGATACAGCGATGCATCGCTGCATCGCTACTCCCGACTCCCGACTCCCGACTCCCGACTCCCGATTCCCGACTTCCGACTCCCATTAACCCCAAGGGCGGGATACCTCACCGAACTGAGAACTGTTAAAAAATTATATATTATATTCCTCTGCCCATTTCTTTAGCTCCTCTAGAAATCTCAGGGCTGTTCGACCAAAATCTGTGATCTCATAGGCCACAGCAATGGGCTTGGTACTGATTACGTTACGGTTGACTAGGCCCGTATCCTCCATTTCTCTAAGCCGCTGGGTCACCATTTTTTTGCTAGCTCCGCCGATCTGGCGCGCTAGATCGTTGAAGCGCATCGGGCCATCCTTGAGATGCCAAAGAATCGATCCTTTCCATTTGCCACCCAAAATCCGCATTCCACGCTCGATTGGACAGGGGCTGAGACAGGGATCAATGGCTTTCTTGATGCGTTCGCTATCGGTTTTGATCTCGATGTCGCTATCTGTGTCGATGTCGATATCGCTATCAATTTCGATTGTGCGTTCGCGTAGCGGCTCCCTAGGAGCATCGCTATCTGTTTCCATGTCCATGAAGGAACTCATATTTTATACTTGGTTACTAAATGTATACTAGTTGACTATAGTAACTTAAATTTTTACCATGAAGCCATACATGAAGCAATAACTGTACACATTACCTGATTAGCAAAAGTAATAGTCATGAAAACCCTGCTTTTGATTTTGGGCAAAGAGACTAAGGAGTTCGCCAAAGGCCGCTACAATCAAGGTCTTTTTGAGATAGCGGTGGAGATATTGAAAGATCAATACAAGCTACTCACCACTGTTGTGGAAGACGGCTACAACATTCCAGAGGAGATTGCGAAATTCAAGCAAGCTGATGGGGTCATTTTTCAGTACCCAGTGTACTGGTTCATGATGCCGTCAACCCTAAAGCGTTACATAGACGATGTCTACGCCTATGGTGAGTTTTTCGGGCACAGTAATGGCTCATACGGATCGGGTGGCCTGATGAATGGCAAGAAATTCATGCTGTCTACTACATGGAATGCGCCCGCCGACGTCTTTAACAATCCGAATAGTTTTTTTGAAGGACTCTCACTACAAGAAGTGCTGCTGCCCATGCGTAAGAGCCATGAGTTTTGTGGCTTCGAGGAATTGCCCCATTTCGCGTGCTACAACGTCATCAAAAATCCACAATTTGACGCTGACCGAGACCGGTACATCAGTCACCTAAAGATGGTGTTTCTTGACCCCGACCATGATTTAGGTGTTGAAGTAGCGAAGCCTCTGTCTGCTCCGTGCTCCAAAGCTCATTAAAACTAACTGTTAGTAAGTATCTCATCCAAAGAAAAATCATGACGAAACAAGCTGAGATTCATCTCTACACCGCATCGACTATGAACGGATGGAAGCCGCTGATCTTTCTTCATGAAGCAGAGGTGGACTATGAGATGACCTATAGCAGTCGCCAGGGCAGGCGCGGACATGACAAAAGTCTCAAACCTAAGTAAGCGCAAGAGTTTGACTTCTGACTTCTGACTTCTGACTTCTGACTTCTGACTTCTGCTATATATTGATTTTTCCAAAAAAGAACAAAAGTCAGACTGGTACAGATCTCTTAACCCTAACGGGCGTATCCCGACTATCATTGATCGTGGTAATGACGATTTTGTGGTTTTTGAGTCGGGTGCAATTCTTTGGTATCTAGCTGAGAAATATCAAAAGTTCCTTCCCGAGGGGGAAAAAGCTCGATCCCAAGCACTTCAGTGGCTGATGTTTCAGATGAGTGGCATTGGACCGATGATGGGTCAATCGATGTACTTTCAGCGGATTGCAGAACCTCAAGGGCATCGTGATGAATTTGCCATCACGCGCTATGGGTCAGAATCACGCAGGCTGTTGGAAGTCTTGGATCAGCAGCTTGAGGGGAAAAGTTATATCCTTGGTAATGAGTTCACTATTGTAGATATGGCCACTTATCCTTGGGCACGAGCTTATTACTGGGCGAAAGTATCGGTGGATGGGCTGAACAACCTTCAAGGCTGGTTTGAGCGTATTGATGCTCGACCTGCAACTCAACGTGCACTAGAGCTCCCGAAACCTTTTCCTGCTTTTTTTGGAAAAGGGGATGTGGCTGCAGCCTCAGGGGGTGACAACAAGGCTAAAAACTAGACAGGGTATGGGGTGTGGGGGGTAGGGGGTGGGGAAAATAGAAGGGAATTTGGAGTGAGCCCAGGGATAACAATCGCTCCCAAACCTGATTCAACCGTCCCGTTGCAACCTAGCCAGCTCCTGATCTTTCCCCTCCTGGGAGGGGTTAGGGGTGGGTTCCCTACACCCTTCACCCCAAACCCCACACCCTGTAAGGCTTTGAAGGCTGTTTGTCACCCCGTCAGGGCTGCAGCAGAAGCGGCTAATTCTGCACGTTTTCAAAGTGATGTTAAACCATAAGCCATGGATGATGGAAACAAAAATTAACACTCGGGGAAATAAAAATGTGATAAAATCCTAGTCGTTGATCAGGGAAGATTGGGCAAAATTTTTGTCCAAGGTGTTTGTTTGCCAAAAATGTTGGTCAAAAATAAGCACATCCCTTGATTTGATCCAATAAAAGGCTATCTATACCTTTTTGACTGTTTACAGTTAACTGTTAACCGTTAACTATTGATTGCCCCGGGGTCTTCTTTTTAGGGTTAGATATAGAGGATTATTAAGGGATAAATTCTGTCAAAATCCCGAAGAGTTGGGGAAAATTCAGCTCCTATCCTCTTGAGATCTGCCCCCCTCAGTCTAAATCGAGCAATGTTACAGCTGTGCCGATCTTCCGGTGGTAAGGTCGGGAGCAACTGAACAGTGAACCAAACTATACACCTTATATCTTCTTTGATTAACACTGAAAAGTCAACCAAACTGTACAGGTTACATCTTCAGGTGCGCTTGACCTTGGCGAATTTAATTCTTAATAGGTCAAGGGCACCTAATTAACGTCTTATCAACACGAAAAACCAATGATTCGTTACCGACAAAAGAAATTTAGCATTTTGTTTGGCAGTCTCTTAATCGTTGGGGCATGGTGGTTACCTGTCCAAGCTCAACAGACCACTAATTCACCCAATGAGCAAGCGGTTACGACTGAAGATTCAACTATTCCGAAAGCGGTTACTACTGCAGATCCAACTATTCCGATTGAGGAGCTAGAGCTATTGCTCAAGCCATTCACTAAGGATGAGCTGGATGGTGAAGCTCAGGGGTGGATGTCCTTGCTGAAAACTAAAGTTAAAGAACTCAGCGATGCGGAAATTGCTGTCAAGCGCAAAAATCGAGAGCTTCAAAAAACTAAGGAAGCTGTTGATGCCCTAGAAGATGCAAAAAAGGCTCTTGAGGAAGGGACTGAGCCATCCCCATCAGGTGGCGTAAAAGCTAAAGAGGGGGCGGAAGAAGCACAGGAAGCTCTCGAAAAAGCTCAGGAGTCAGTAAAAGAAGCAGTCAAACAAGGAGAAAAGACCGAGCAGGATAAAACCTCGCAAGGGGCGATTGTTCAAGCAGTTGAAGGTACTCAACAGCAGAAAGATAAAGCCAAAACCTCAAGCTCAGAAGAGGAAGTTGCTAAGGTTCAAGAGCAGATCGGGACAATTAGCAACAAAGTCGTTACGGATGAACAAGAGCAGAAAAAGACTGAACAGGGACTGGAAAAAGCCAAAGAAAACATAGAAGAAGCGGTCGATGTGAAGGCCGAAGTTAAAAAGCAAGTACTGGTCAACATGACCAGATTGCGGGATGAACGCACTGCTTTGAGCGATCGCTTTGAGGTGGTACTTGAAGAGCTGGAACTTAAAGGCGGTGATGTCGAGTCGTACAAAAAATACATCGATGCCATCAGTGGGATTAAGGTAGACGTAAGCGACACTGAAGGAACCTGGATTACCATCGTCGGCTGGCTCCAGTCTAAAGAAGGAGGTCTGCGCTGGGCGAATAACATTGGCAAATGTATAGGAATCGTTGCTGGTTTTAGCATCCTATCGGTGATCTTAGGGACAATCCTCGAGAAATCGTTGTGGATGTTCCCAAATATTTCAGTGATGCTCGGTCAGTTCTTGGTTACTATCACCCGCCAAGGATTATTTGTGGTAGGTATTATGTTAGGGATTACTGCCCTAGAGATCAGTATTGGTCCACTGATGGCTATGATTGGAGCTGCTGGTTTTGTGGTAGCCTTTGCGTTTCAAAATACCCTCGGTAACTTTGCCAATGGGTTAATGATCTTGGTCTATAAACCTTTCGACGTGGGGGATAAGATTGAAGTAGCTGGGGTAAACGGTATCGTTAAGGATGTCAACTTAGTTTGCACCACCATCAATACTTTGGAAAATAAAATCGTTATCTTGCCGAACAACTCAGTCTGGGGTAACGTTATTACGAACGAAACCAGTAGCCCCGTCCGCGCTATGTTTCTCTCGATCAGGATCAGCTACCGCAATAGTATTCCTCAAGCGATCCAAGTTCTTAAGGATATTGCCAACTCCCATCCTTTAGTATTGGAAGACCCTGGACCTTGGATCGACACCGGTGAATTGGCTGAAGATGCTGTTAAGATTTGGTTTTTGGCCTATACTAAGACAGAGGATTACTGGACAGCCTATTGTGACATCAGCCGAATTATAAAAGAAAGATTTGAAGAAGAGGGAATTGTGATCCCACTGCCGAGCCAGGAACTATACATCAGCGAAGCTATGGCGTTGGAAGAGGGCAGTATGGCAAAAAGGTTTAAAGACAATGACCTTCCCCTAGAAGAAGTCATGCCCAGATAGCAACTCCTTGCGCTCCATAGCTCTCTCCCCAAGGGTTAAACCCCACATTCCGCAGATTAATTTGTAGTATGCAAAGTAATACGCTAATCCTGTGTACCTTGGGGATTTTTTACGTATGAATATTTAATTATATAATTATATTTATAGGCTACACATAAATCCTGATAATTACGTAGTACACGGTGAAGTGCGGAATATTGGTTAAAGGATGCTCTAATTAGCAGCCAGGTAAATAAAGATATGATAAAATCCTAGTCGGTGCTCAGGGAAGATTGGCCAAAATTTTTGTCCAAGATGTAAGTTAGATGAAAAATTTTGGTCAAAAATAAGCATATCCCTTGATTTGAGCCAATAAAAGGCTATCTATGCATTATTAACTATTTATAGTTGAGTGTAAAATTTTCACTATTCACAGGTGCATCTTAACGTTCTAAATCTATAACTCAAGGAACTGGAGAAGTGTTTTAGCCTTCAATGGTCGTATTTTTCCAAAAGCGATGCAGCGAGGTAGCACGGTCTTGGGGATCCAGCGCGGTCATGGGGGGAACCTCCATGAGCAACTGCCGTGGTTTCCCCGACTCGCGCTTGGGATCAAGACAGTGAGATGCAGCCACTATTGACTGCCCCCGGCTCTTCATTTCTTGGTTAGATACACAGAATTAGAAAGGGATAAATTCTGTTAAAATCCCCAAGATTTGCGGAAAATTCAGATCCGCTCCTCTGGTGCTCTACCCCCCTCAGTCTAGATCGAGCAATGTTACAGCCCTGCCGATCTTCGGGGGGTAATCGGGGAGCAACTGTTCACACTCAACGGTTCACACTCAACAGTGAACCAAACTATACAGGTTGCATCTTCATTGTCTTGATGCAAAGCGCGAGTGGGGGAAACCACGGCAGTCGCTCATGGGGGAGACCCCCTTTGGCGGCGCTGCCTCCCCAAGACCGCGCTGCATCGCTGGTTCACACTTAACAGTGAACCAAACTATACACGTTACCTCTTCATTAACGTCTTATCAACACGAAAAACTAATGATTCGTTACCGACAAAAGAAAATTAGCATTTTGTTTGGCAGTCTCTTAATCGTTGGGGCATGGTGGTTACCTGTCCAAGCTCAACAGACCACTAATTCACCCAATGAGCAAGCGGTTACGACTGAAGATTCAACTATTCCGAAAGCGGTTACTACTGCAGATCCAACTATTCCGATTGAGGAGCTAGAGCTATTGCTCAAGCCATTCACTAAGGATGAGCTGGATGGTGAAGCTCAGGGGTGGATGTTCTTGCTTAAAACTAAAGTTAAAGAACTCAGCGATGCGGAAATTGCTGTCAAGCGCAAAAATCGAGAGCTTCAACAATCTAAGGAAGCTGTTGATGCCCTAGAAGATGCCAAAAAGGCTCTTGAGGAAGCCAAAGACACTAAAGAAAAAATAGAGACTGAGCCATCGCCATCAGCTTCCGTTGAAGCTAATGACGCGGCTGTTGAAGCACAGGAAGCTCTCAAAAAAGCTCAGGAGTCAGTAGAAGAAGCGGTAAAAGAAGAAAAAAAGACCCAGCAGGATAAAACCTTGCAAGGGGCGATTGATCAAGCAGTTGAAAGTACGGAAGAGGATAAAAATAAAGCCAAAACCTCAGACGAGGAAGTTGCGAAGGTTCAAGAGCAGATTGGGACAATTAGCAACAAAGTCGTTACGGATGAACAACAGCAGAAAAAGACTGAACAGGGACTGGACAAAGCTCAAGAAAAGATAGAAGAAGCGGTCGAGGCCAAGACCGAAGTAAAAAAACAAGTACTGGTCAACATCACGAAACTCCGGGATGAACGGGCTGGTTTAAGCGATCGCTTTGAGGTGGTACTTGAAGAGCTGGAACTTAAAGGTGGTGATGTCAAGTTGTACCAAAAATACGTCAATGCCATCAGTGGGATTAAGGTTGATGTAACCGACACTCAAGGAACCTGGATTACTATCGTTGGCTGGCTCCAGTCTAAAGAAGGAGGTCAGCGCTGGGCCAATAACATTGGCAAATGTATAGGAATCATTGCTGGCTTTAGCATCCTCTCGGTAATCTTAGGAACAGTACTCGAGAAATCTTTGGGAATGTTCCCAAATATCTCAGTTATGCTGGGTCAGTTCTTGGTTACTCTAACCCGCCAAGGATTATTTGTGGTGGGTATTATTTTAGGGATTACTGCCCTAGAGGTCAGTATTGGTCCACTGATCGCTATGATTGGAGCTGCTGGTTTTGTGGTAGCGTTTGCGTTCCAAAGTACCCTCGGTAACTTGGCCAATGGCTTAATGATTTTGCTATATAAACCTTTCGATGTGGGGGATATCATTGAAGTAGCTGGAGTAAGAGGTAATGTTCAGGATGTTAACTTAATTTGTACCACCATCAAGACTTATCAAAATAAAATTATTATTGTGCCCAACAATTCAGTCTGGGGTAACGTTATCGAGAATGAAACCAGTAGCCCCGTCCGCGCTATCTTTATCACGGTAAGGGTCAGCTACCACAATAGTATTACTCAAGCGATCCAAGTTCTTAAGGATATTGCTAACTCTCATCCTTTAGTATTGAAAGATCCAGGCCCTTGGATTGATACCGGTGAATTGGCTGAATATGCTGTTAACATTTGGTTTATGGCCTATACTAAGAGAGAGGATTATTGGACAGCCTATTGTGACCTCAGCCGAATTATAAAAGAAAGATTTGAACAAGAGGGAATTGTGATCCCACTGCCTCAGCATGAAATATACATAAGCGAAGCAATGGCTAAGGAAGAGGGCAGTATGGCACAAAGGTTCAAAGGAATGACGTTATCCTAGGGATCCCCTTAGGAAACTTGTACAACTGGCACAGAACTTACCGATAGTTTCCAGCAAAGCTTCTAGCATAACCAATAAAGTTATCACCGGAGAATTTCCAATGCTCAATACTCACTCTGGTAAACATCCCCTATTGGCTCTGCTACTGCTAGTTCCTGCTGGGAGTATCGGTATAGCAATGGCACTATATATTGCTCCAGGATCATTAGGGCAGGCAGTATCCTTATTTTGCAAAGTCTGGTTACTAGCACTGCCTCTTGCTTGGTTTTTCTGGGTGGATCGTGGCAAGTTACGTATATCCTGGCCGAAGGGACAGGAGTTGTTGACTGGAACTATTTTGGGACTGTTGATGTTTGGGATCATCCTTGGGGCTTATTGGCTTTTCGGTCAGCACTGGATTGATCAGACGGATCTTCGCACTAAAGCCCAAGAAGTCGGCATAACTAGTGCATACATTTACCTACTCGGGGCGATGTATTGGACTTTGATTAATGCGTTCCTGGAAGAGTATATCTGGCGTTGGTTTGTCTGGAGCAAGTGCCAGATTCTCATCCCAGGACTTGGGTCAGTATTCCTTTGTGCATTGCTGTTTACCCTCCATCATATTCTTGCTTTAACCTTTTATACCCAGGATTGGCTGGTGGTCATCCTTGGCTCATTAGGGGTGTTCATGGCTGGAGCAGTATGGTCGTGGTGCTATCTAACCTACCGTTCAATCTGGTCTGGTTATGTTAGTCATATTCTGGCTGATTTAGCGATCGCATTTGTCGGTTGGCAACTCCTATTCGGGTAGCTAAGTCCTTGAAGTTGACTGTTGAGTGTTGAGTGTTAACTTCAAGGGCTTTCCATTCAGGGCTTAGGTTTCATGTATCGCGTACCAGAGGTACAGGTTTCTTGTATTTCAACGGCATACAATCCCGGTAAACCGGCTTCTTCAAGTCGCTCAAAAACCCACTTGGCGATCGCTTCACTAGTAGGATTCTCCAAGCCGGTGGTCTCATTGAGGTAATAATGATCCAAAAAGTTATCTAACAGAGGCTTGAGATAGGTCTTGATATCTCCATAGTCCATTATCATCCCCTGTTTGGAACCCTCCTCAATTAGTTGATTACCTTTGACATATACTCGCCCCACCCAGCTATGGCCATGTAACCGACTACATTTGCCGTCATGATGGGGAAGGCGATGAGCAGCTTCAAACCGAAACTCCTTGTAATTTAACCATTCTTCCATCATTAAGAATTAAGAATTAAGAATTAAGAATTAAGAATTAAGAATTAAGAATTAAGAATTAAGAATTATCTGAGAGGTTGTCTGAGAAGTCCCATTTGCTACATCCAAGCCCCCTAAATCCCCCAATTTTGCGGTGCGACCCGTGGCGAATTTAATTCGCCTACGGAAAGCGCACCGGGGGGGACTTTTAGAAGCAAATTGACTCTTCCCCCAAAGTTGGGGGGCTAGGGGGGCAAAATTCAGTATCAAAAAACTTTTCAGATATCCTCTGACAATTCCTAGAAAAAACTCTATTGAGTTTAACCTAATCATAAGAGGTAATCTAGACAAATACTATAACAGGGAACAGGGCACAGGGCACAGGGCACAGGGCACAGGAGAAAATAGAGCGGATTATAGAAAATTTAGGATAATTTAAGATTGGTTTTAATCATTTATTTTAAAATCATAATTAAGTTTTAATATAGCCATAAACGGTTACCAAAATTGCTGATATCTATCGCTATTTTAAACATAGCATGAACTACGATAAAAGCCATGCATACCTACTCCCTACTCCCTACTCCCTACTCCCTACTCCCTACTCCCTGTGCTATACCATAAACGAAGGAAGCAAGGGGAGTTGATATCACCGATGACTAAGATGCGAAGAGAAACCGATAGTATGGGGGAAATCGAAGTTCCTGCTGATCGGTATTGGGGCGCTCAAACTCAGCGATCGCTAAAATATTTCTCGATTGGACAAGACTTTATCCCCCCGGAAGTCATAACAGCGATGGCTATTCTGAAAAAAGCGGCTGCTCTGACTAACTCTGAACTGGGTAAACTACCAGAGGATAAAGCTAAGTTAATCATTGAAGCAGCAACAGAGGTGATCGAAGGCCAGCTAGACGGTAACTTCCCTCTCCGTGTTTGGATGACTGGTAGTGGTACCCAGTGCAACATGAACGTGAACGAGGTGATTGCTAATCGTGCTATTGAACTAGCTGGGGGGGTGATGGGTAGCAAAAACCCAATTCATCCCAATGACCACGTCAATATGTCCCAATCCTCTAATGATACCTTTCCCACAGCCATGCACATCGCGTCAGCGGTAGCCTTTCATGAGCGACTGATGCCCAAGGTCAAGAAAATGCGGGATGCTCTAGAAGAGAAGGCGAAAGCATGGGATAATATCGCTAAAATTGGGCGCACTCACCTTCAAGATGCTGTACCGTTAACCTTGGGTCAAGAGTTTTCCGGTTACGTTGCCCAGCTAGATGCTAATTTAGCACGGATAGACTCTGTGCTTCCTGGCTTATACGAGTTGGCGATTGGTGGAACGGCTGTCGGGACTGGGTTAAATGCTGGCAAGGGGTTTGCTGAAAAGGCTGCTGAGCATATTGCTAAGTTGACTGGCTTGCCCTTTGTGTCTGCTCCTAACAAGTTTGCGGCTCTAGCAGCTCATGATGACATGGTTATGGCTAGCGGTGCCCTCAAAACCCTAGCCTGCTCGTTATTGAAAATTGCTAATGATATCCGTTTCCTAGGGTGTGGACCACGCTGCGGATTTGGGGAACTGAAGCTGCCATCCAATGAGCCAGGGTCTTCGATTATGCCAGGAAAAGTTAATCCGACCCAGTGCGAAGCGATGACTATGGCAGCTACTCAGGTGATGGGCTACGATAGTGCGATCGCATTTGCTGGTGCTCAGGGGCACTTTGAGTTGAATACCTTTAAGCCCATGATTGTGTTCAACTTGCTCCAATCTGTCCATCTACTTGCTGACAGCTGCAACAATTTCACTGACTTCCTGCTGAAGGGACTAGAACCGAATCGAGAGAAAATCCAGTATTTCTTGGAACAGTCCCTGATGCTAGTCACTGCTTTGAGTCCAATCATCGGTTACGACAAAGCCGCAGAAGTGGCGCACCATGCTACTGAGAAGAACCTTACCCTGAAAGCAGCTTGTCTAGAATTAGGCTATGTTTCTGCTATTGAGTTTGACCAGATTGTTGATCCCTATCGGATGGCGTATCCCCTTGATTAGCTTTTTAGGGAGTCGGGAGTCGGGAGTCGGGAGTCGGGAGTCGGGAGTCGGGAGTCGGGAGTCGGGAGTCGGGGGAAGTGTGGGAGGTATGGGAGGTATGGGAGACAGTAGGGTGCGTTAGGGACGGGCTCGCCCTCATGTTTTCGGTAGCCAGTGTTAGGACAGTCCGTCCCGTAACGCACCACCGGGTCAAACTATCTTAAGCAATTCCCAATGTCTGTTAAACCTTTAACTATAAACTGATAAGGATAATCTTAGCAATTTTACAATGTTTGATTTTAATATCCTATTTGATTTCTCCCGTAACCATTGTGTAGCCATCTGTGGCATTTTAGTTCCTGCTAACTTGCTCCTGACCTTACAAACTATCATCTTTACTGTGATTGGTTATCCCCAAGTTCAGGTGCGGAAAGCTGCTTTAGTTGCGTGCATCCCAGCTTTGGTAATGCTATTCCATGTGTATAGTTGGTTGATGATTGGAGTGGTGATGGCTCCCACCTACATTCTGTTTACTTTAGCAGTTGTCTGCTTAAGTATTAATTTTTGGGCAATAAGCTATTATAGTAGATTAGTTTATTTTAGGGAATAGGGAATCGGGAATCGGGAATCGGGAATCGGGAATCGGGAATCGGGAATCGGGAATCGGGAATCGGGAACAGAGGAACCCACCCCTAACCCCTCCCAGGAGGGGAACAGAGGCAAGAGGCAAGAGGCAAGAGGCAATAGGCAAGAGGCAAGAGGCAAGAGGCAATAGGCAAGAGGCAATAGGTAAAACATCGGTAGTGGTAAACAATTCGTGATTTTAGCTCCCGAAACCTTGACCAGACCTGGGCTAAACCACTACCCGACTCCCGACTCCCGACTACCGACTCCCGACTCCCGACTCCCGACTCCCGACTCCCGACTCCCGACTCCCGACTCCCGACTCCCGACTCCCGACTCCCTACTCCCCATCTGGTTCATCTTTACCGTTGATTTGTTGGTTACGGTTCGAACCATTCCATCGTAAGGATGCTGTTAAGTCATCATCGATGTGGAAAATAGCTTGTACTGGTCCGTAGCGTTCTTGAATTCCCCCCTGAATCCGTTCAGCAATCAGGGAAATGACTCCTGAGAACTCTGGATGCACTACCAAATGCATTTCAACATACATGAAGCGTCCGACAACACCCCGGCACTGAATTTGATCACAGCGAGTGACACCTCCAACTTGATGGGCTATGTTAGCGATCGCTTCTGGATCAATGGGAGTTTGTTTGACTAGCAGGGGCAACTGCCAGTTGATAACTTTCCAACAATTTCGCCCGGCAAAAAGCACCAGCACACAACTCAGCAGTGGATCCAGCCATAGGAAACCTTGGGAAACCCCCCAAAGCCCACCGAGTACTAGTATAGTTAAGCCCACATCCTGGAGCATTTGAGCCGCCTGAAACCGTAGGGTAGGACTCCTGACCACTTTAGCTTGGTAAATCATCAGGCAAGACCAACCAAGGCTCATGGCTAATACTGCTCCCAACAATTGTATTAAGGGTAAACTGAGCCGGACAGGAATAGTTAAGGTTCCTCCCTGAATCAGGGTTAGTAACTGCTGAGAGGAGAGTAAGCACAAATTTCCCCCAGCAAAGCCGAAAAAGGCAATTAGCACAAAGGTAATCACCGTTTCCCGTTTACCATGACCATAGACTGACAGATCTGGCGAATTGTCATAGGTAGTGATCATCAGCAAATTGATAAGGGTATTAAAGCAAATTAATAGGGTGAACAGGGATTCCCCCATCAGACTGAGCGATTGGGTAGCCCAAGCTGCTGACACCTTGACTGATAAAACAAACAAGCTGAGCCAGAGGGTAATGAATAATACCAGACGACTAGTCTGATCGCGGTTTGGTCCTTCGGTCATGGCCTGAAGGTAACAGATGTGGATTACCTTCACATTATCTTTGATTACCCTATTATTGATTGAGGCATCAGGCAATTATGCCATTTTATGGCAGTTCTTAATGGTTTTGGGGAGTTGGGAGTCGGGAGTCGGGAGTGTGGGAGGTGTGGGGAGTGTGGGGCGGGGGCGCAGGGAGTGTGGGGCGGGGGCGCGGGGGGAGAAGAAAGAAGAGCAGAGAAGAGCAGAGAAAAGGAGAGAAGAGTAGCAGGGAAGAGGGGAAAAAATCCTGTGTACCTCATTACTATGAACACTGCTATTATTAATGAGCAAGTTTTAACCTTACAAACTTGCTAACTTGCCAACTTAATAACCTTTAACTTGATAACTTAATAATCTTCAACTTGCTAACTTGATAACTTGCTAACCTTCAACTTGATAACTTGCTAACCTTCAACTTGCTAACTTGCTAACCTTCAACTTGATAACTTGCTAACCTTCAACTTGCTAACTTGCTAACTTGATAACTTGCTAACTTACCAACTTGCTAACCTGCTAACCTTCAACTTGCCAACCTTGGCCAAAAGGCCACGCTACGCGAACAACTTGCTAACCTACCAACCCTTCCTTATATCCCATGACTTTTCCCAATCACCCAATGACGGCGGAAAAAACGGGAAAGAGCAGACTCTTTTAACGATAAATAAATGGGACGCCCGTGGGGACAAGTGCGAGGGTTTCTAGTCTTTTTCCACTGATCTAATAACTGCTGCATTTGTGATAAACTTAGAGGGATACCATTGCGAATTGCACTGCGGCAGGCAGTTGCTACTTGAGCGGTTTGTAAGTCTCCTCCTAAACTCAGCTCTAATAGGGCTTTGGCACAATCGTCTCGCTCGCGCAACAGTTCTGGTGCATTCCGTACTGCCCACAGCTCTTCTCCAAAGGGGTCAACTTCTAAACCAATGCGCTGTAGTTGCTCCACCTGGCTAGGGGATAACTGCTGGAGAATGATGGGAGGTTCTAAGGGGACTAACTGCCAGCGATCGCATAATTCTTCATACAACACCCGTTCATGGGCAATGTGCTGTTCAATTAACCAAATACCGGTGGGATGCTCTGCTACGATATACATATTATGAACTTGAGCTATGGCTCGCAGTTGAATTAGCCCAATATCATCAGTTTTGCTATCAATTTTGCTATCAGTTTTGTCAGTAATTTCTTGAGTGGCTGGTATCACTTCAATTGAACGACTAGTGGTGTAACCTCCTCTAGCTTCCGATGTTTTGAGTAACTGTTTTACCCTGTTCGAGTGAATCGCTTCTGGGAGAGTGGCTGGGGTGATCCGCAAAGCTTGCTCGATAGCTTCAGCAACTTGCTCTTGCCAGTAGGATACCGAGTGTAAGTAAATTTCGGTCTTG
The DNA here is from genome assembly GCF_010692445.1 of Moorena sp. SIO3E8. NCBI lineage: Bacteria > Bacillati > Cyanobacteriota > Cyanophyceae > Coleofasciculales > Coleofasciculaceae > Moorena > Moorena sp. SIO3E8. The sequence continues at coordinate 28,627 of NZ_JAAHHM010000061.1, forward strand.
GCTGGATGACGATTCCAGTCGATTTGACTCGGACAAATCCGCAGGTGCAGGAAACAAATGGGATAGCGATCGCGAGGCAAGGTTCGAGCTAATGCTGTGATCATGGTTTGTTCCAATTCATGCGATCGCACAATCCGTCCATTAGTCGCTACCTTTACCCAGTCTGCACGTCTGCGATGGCATCGATCCGGTAATCCTAACACTAGCTCCATCAAACCATTTCCGAGATTTCCCTTAGTGCTTTTATCCTGTTCTTGTTCTGTTCCCGAATCCGGTATCGGCACCTCTACCGTTAGCGGCTGCAAATCACTTTCCTTTAAGTGCTTGATAATTTGAGGCAGAATCTGTTGGGCAGTATGACCAGGACAAAGATTAAACCATGGACGTCCATTTTGCTCCACTTGCCAGCTCACCCTCGGATGACACAGAGCATGTTGATGAATAATGGTTTGGACAGCACGCAACTGTTGTGCCATCGCCGGTAAACCCTGACGACGCACGGGGAGCTTACCAAATAAATTAGACACTATCACAATCGTACCGGGTGCGATCGCAGCAGTTTCAATCTGACGCAGTTCACCTTGGGAATTATAGAGCACTCGCCACCCCTGACTATTTCCTGAGCATCGGCTCAAAATTTCTAACTCTGCCACAGCCGCCAAACTATGCAACGCTTCCCCACGAAATCCCAAACTAGTAATCTTCCACAGATCATCACTACTAGAGATTTTGCTAGTACTGTGGGCAAAAGCCGCTTTTTGCAAATTCTTCACCTCCATCCCTGTGCCATTATCTGCCACTCGTACCCGCCATTGCTCAGTCCACAGGGAAACGGTAATCCGACTTGCCCCAGCATCAAGGGAATTTTCGATTAGTTCTCGCACCACTGCGGCTATTGAATCAATCACTTCCCCAGCAGCAATTAGATGAACTACGTTTTTAGGTAGGGTTTGAATAATCATTTAAGGGAATCGGGAATTGGGAATCGGGAATCGGGAATCGGGAATCGGGAGTAGGGAATCGGGAGTAGGGAATCGGGAATCGGGAATCGGGAATCGGTAAAAAATTGTACCTCATAAGTAGGATCAACGCTATATAGTGAATTTTTAATTAATTTTGTATAAAAGACAAACGACAACAAACAATTTTACTATAAATAATGTTATTAAACGGATTTACCTTAGTTCGATAGAACCAACGTGATCCAGGAATTAAGAATTTGGAGGATCGCGTCATTCCAAATTAATTATAAATTATTTACCCAATAATTAGTAATTCAGTAGCGTTTGATCAGCCATACAATTTTAGATTATATCTCAACAATATTGAGGAGTATACTAATTCAGTAATTATGGTTATTTATCTTAACAATAAAACTGCCAGTTTATGACCTATAATTGAGAGTTACTGCTATAGTATGTTGTGTATATAATCAAAAGTATTGCTGATATAGCATAACCCTAAAAAAATATCCGAATGAGTCTGATAATTTCTAGATGAGCTACAGTCAATTTTCTTCCCTCTACTCCCGATTCCCGATTCCCGATTCCCGATTCCCGATTCCCTACTCCCTACTCCCTACTCCCTACTCCCTAACGAAACAATGAAGCAACAACCACAAAAACCCCACTACTCCATGTGTCAGGGATTCCGTATTCCCATGGGATTTCCGGTAACCTGTTTTGAATCTGGACTAAATTACAATGCTCAACCGGAGGATAACTTTATTGTTACTTATCCCAAATGTGGCACAACTTGGGTTCAACATATTGTCTGGATGCTCAACCATGATGGCGAACCCCTACCTGTGGGCAAAGACATCAATTTAGAAGTACCTCATCTCGAAGAAGTGGGTGCTGATTTTGTAGCAGCCATGCCATCACCAAGGTTTATTAAAACTCATCTTTCTTACTCATTCACCCCTTACTGTGCTGATGCCAAGTATATCTATATTGCTCGCAATCCCTTTGATTGTGTTGTTTCTTTTTATTACCATACTAAAGGGTTTGTGAAGCACTATAATTTTGCAGAAGGAACCTTTAATGATTTTTTTGAATGCTTTATTGAAGGGGAAGTTGATTGGGGCGATTATTTCGATCATTTACTGTCTTGGTATGACCATCGCCAGGATGACAATGTTTTGTTTATCACTTACGAAGCTATGAAAGCTGATACTCCTAAACATATTCGCAAAATTGCTAAGTTTTTAGGTAGTTCATACCTAGACAAACTCAATAATGCTGAAATTTTCAATAGCATTCTCAAACACACTAGTTTTACCAGCATGAGCCAAGACCAAAGTCGGTGGTCGAGTCAGCGACCTAAAGAAATGACACCGTTTATCCGCAAAGGAGAAATCGGAGATTGGAAGAATCATTTTTCTGACGATCAAATAGCCCGTTTATCTGATAAATTTATAAAGAAGACTGCTGGAACAGATATAGCAATGTTGTGGGCTGATTTGATTCCCAATTAAAACCAAACCAATTTTAATAATCCTGATTACACAGGAATGTTTACCTGTTCAAGAGTATGTTAGCATTGTTAATGCCTAATTCAGATCCCCCTAAATCCCCCTTAATAAGGGGGACTTTTGAATCTAATTTCCCCCTTTTTTAAGGGGTGTTAGGGGGGATCTATATACCTAATTATAAAAGTAAAATTCTCCCTGTTCCCTGTTCCCTGTTCCCTAAAACCCAAAAATTTTTACCTCACCCAATTGAAAACTGCTACACATGGATACCTACGAATATCAAGTCGGTGGTAGTTTAAAATTAAATGCCCCTAGTTATGTAGAGCGTCGAGCTGATGCTGAACTTTATAACGCCTTAATTAGGGGTGAGTTTTGTTATGTGTTCAACTCCCGACAGATGGGTAAGTCTAGCTTGCGCTTACGCATAAAGCATCGACTGCAACAGGCTGGTTTTAGCTGCGCTTCCATTGATATGACCATAATTGGTAGCGAAACTATTACTCCCCAGCAGTGGTATAAGGGATTAGTAGTTGAGTTATTAAGGAATTTTAAACTTTCCAGAAAAGTTAATTTAAAAACTTGGTGGCGTGAACACGATGATTTATCGGAAATCCAGCGATTGAGTCAGGTGATCGAAGAAATTTTATTAGTTAACCTGACAACTGAAAAGATTTTTATTTTTATCGATGAAATCGATAGCGTTATTAGCCTCAATTTTTCCACCGATGATTTTTTTGCTCTGATTCGCTCGTGCTATAACCAGCGAGCGGAAAATCCTGACTACAATCGCCTCACCTTTGCTTTATTTGGAGTCGCAACCCCTTCGGATTTAATTTCCCAGAGAAAACGAACCCCCTTTAATATTGGTAAGGCTATTGATTGGCATGGGTTTACCCTAGAAGAAGCTCAACCCTTAGCATCAGGATTAGTAGGATTAGTAGACAATCCCCAAACTCTTCTCAAAGAGATATTGGCTTGGACAGGAGGACAACCATTTTTGACTCAAAAGCTGTGCTATCTGGTGCGGATATCAAATCAAACGGCAATTAGTGGCTCTCTGACTATTCCCCCTGGTACGGAAGCATTTTGGTTAGAGCAGCTTGTGCGCAACCAAATTATTGACAACTGGGAAGCCAATGATCAACCGGAGCATTTACGAACTTTAAGCGATCGCATTCTCAGAAATGAACAAGGGTCTAGTCGGTTATTAGCCCTTTATCAGCAAATCTTACAACAGGGAGAAATTGCTGCGGATGATACTCCTGAACAAATAGAATTACGACTAAGTGGGTTAGTTGTTAAGCAGCCTGGTCAGGAGAACAAAACTTCCCCAGTGCTAAGGGTTTATAATCGGATCTACCAGTCTATTTTTAATCAGGATTGGGTTGAGCAAAAATTAGGGAATCTGCGACCTTATAGTCAAGCCCTCAACGCTTGGTTAGCGTCCAACCGTGAAGATAATTCTCGGCTGTTGCGAGGACAAGCCTTAGCAGAAGCGTTAAACTGGAAAGCGGGCAAACGGTTGAGTGTAGTAGATGATGAATTCTTAGCTGCTTCTCAAGAATTAAGCTGGATTGAACAGCAACGGTATTTAGAAGCAGAACGGGCTAAGGAAGCAGAAGCAAGACTAGCAGAACAGAAAAAAAGTGCCAGACGACTCAAGTTCTTGCTGCTAGCAGTGGGTACAGCATTGATGGTTTCCACAGGGTTAGGGGCAACCACTTACCTCGGATATAGACGCTCAGCTATTAGCGAAATGAATGCGTTCGCGTAGCGTCGGCTTCGCCGAATCGCAAAATCCTCAGCAGCCCTCTTTGCCTCCAATCAACAATTAGACGCCCTAGTAGAAGCCATCAGAGCCAAGCAACGATTGAAAAGCTTTGGTAGTGCAGACCCCGCTACGGAAACTCAGGTAGAATCGGTGCTAAGACAAGCAGTTTATGGCACTGTTGAATATAATCGGTTAGTAAAGCATAGCCATCAGGTTTGGGCAGTTGCCATTAACCAGGATGCTAATCTAATCGCTACCGCTAGTTATGATAAGACCATCAAACTCTGGACACTGGATGGTAATTTATTATCTACCCTCAACGGTCATCAAGCTGGGGTTTACGACATTGCCATTAGCCCAGACGGGAATCTGATTGCTTCCGCTAGTGACGATAAAACCGTCAAACTCTGGAAACGCGATAGTCACGGCAGGTTTCAATCCCGACCCTATAAAACCCTCAACGGCCATCAAGCTGGGGTTTATGGTGTTGCGATTAGCCCCGACAGCCAGATGATTGCCTCAGCTTCTGGAGACAAAACCGTCAAGCTCTGGAAAGCTGACGGTACCTTGATTACTACCCTTAAAGACCATAGCGCTATTGTTTATGGAGTGGCCATTAGCCCAGATGGTAAAACCATTGCGTCAGCGTCAGGGGACAAAACCGTTAAACTTTGGCGCTATAATGGGAAATTACTAAGGACGTTTCAGGGGCATAATGATCGCGTTTACAAAGTTGCCATCAGCCCAGATGGTCAAACCATTGCGTCCGCGTCAGGGGATAAAACCGTTAGACTCTGGGGTACTGATGGCACTTTACTAAACACTCTTCAGGGCCATAGCGATCGCGTTTACAACGTTGCCATCAGCCCAGATGGTAAAACCATTGCGTCCGCGAGTTGGGACGGAACCGTTAACCAGTGGAGTTGGGAAGGCACATTACTCACTACCCTACGAGGGCATCAAGATTTAGTGTACGGTGTGGCCATCAGCCCAGACGGAAAAACTATTGCATCGGCGAGTTGGGATGGAACGGTTAGGCTCTGGAAACCCGATGGCATCATCCTCACCAGGCTCAGGGGGCATAGTGATTTAGTTTGGGGAGTGGCCATTAGCCCAGACGGAAAAACCATTGCATCGGCGAGTTGGGATCAGACCGTGAAACTGTGGAATACAGACGGTAGCCTACAAAGAACCATGAATGGCCATAGCGCTAGAGTTTAAGGAATAGCCATTAGCCCCGATGGTAAGATGATTGCTTCGGCTAGTGCCGATAACACCATCAAACTCTGGCACAGAAACGGTAGCTTGCTAAAAACCTTAACAAATCATAGCAGCGCCGTTTTAGCAGTAGTCTTCAGCTCCGACGGTGAGATGATGGCTTCCGCTAGTGCCGATAAAACCATTAAGCTCTGGAAACGGGACGGTACCTTAATTAATACTCTCAACGGCCATAGCGATCGCATTGATGGAGTAGCCTTCAGCAAAGACGGGACTCTAATTGCTTCCGCCAGTTGGGATAAAACTGTCAAGCTTTGGCAGCCAGACGGAACTTTAATTACTACCCTGAAAGGACACCATGACCGGGTTTACAGCGTTGCCATCAGTCCCGACGGTGAAACCATTGCGTCCGCGAGTTGGGACAAAACCATTAAACTCTGGAAGCGCGATGGAACCTTGATTACTACCCTCAACGGTCATCAAGCAGGAGTATTAGGAGTAGTGTTTAGCCCTGACGGTAACAGAATTGCTAGCGCTAGTTATGACAAAACCGTCAAACTCTGGAAGCAGGATGGAACCCTTTTAACTACCCTGAAAGGACATAGCGATGGCGTCTTAGCCGTAGTTTTCAGCCCCAATGGTGAAATGCTCGCCTCCGCCAGTGGAGACAACACTGTTATTATATGGGATTTAGATCAAGTCCTCGATTTAGATCAGTTACTAATCTATGGTTGCAATTGGATACAAGATTATTTGAACACCAACTCGGAGGTTAATGATGTTTGTGACCCTTAACTTAGAAAATGTCAACTTAACCGATCAGCAATTTGATCACCTTTGTCAAGTAAATCCAGAGTTCCAGATAGAGCGCACTGCTACGGGAGAATTAATTATCATGCCACCAGTAGGAGGAATTAGTGGAAATCAAGAAGCAGATTTGATTACTGAACTAACCATTTGGAACCGTCAAACTAACATGGGAAAAGTTTTCAGTTCTTCCACCATGTTTAAACTACCTAACGGCGGAGATAGATCCCCTGATGCAGCTTGGGTAATGTTAGACCGTTGGCAAGCCCTCACCCCAGAACAACAGCAAAAGTTTCCCCCGATTTGCCCTGATTTTGTGATTGAATTGCGTTCACGGACAGACGCCCTTAAACCTCTACAAGATAAGATGCAAGAATACCTCAACAGTGGCTTACAACTAGGTTGGTTAATTAACCCTCAGAATCAGCAAGTAGAAATATACCGTCCCAATCAACCAGTAGAAATAGTCGGATTTCCAGTTAGTTTATCTGGAGAAGAGGTACTCCCTGGATTTGTTTTGACAGTACCTATTTGAATTAAGAATTTAGAATGTAGAATTTATAATTCAGAATGTAGGGTGGGCAGTGAACCAGACCGATTGATCTAGCTTGGGGTTTGCCTAGGTATGCACTGCCCACCAAGAATTAATCACTAAAAAAATAGCCGCAGAAATACTTTCCACGGCTATAAATTATCTTTATGACTCAACTTTGTAAACCAAACCAGACAACATAATCCGATATGATTAGACCGTAAGCATTCAGCTATTAGCTATTACCCAAAGGCCAAGGGCTGACCGCTGACCGCTGACCGCTGACCGCTGACTGCTGATGGCTGACATCAGACCTGATTTTTTTGCCAGGGGGGTAAAACCCCCTGTCGATTAGTTTAACCGATAATTAAATACTTCGTCATCATTGTGATGAATTCCCCTGGGATGCCAGTGGGCTGAAGGGGGCTCCACTCCGAGATTTCCGCGTAACGCAGTGCATAAAGGGCATGCATGGTATTGAGTATTGCCTTACGTGACCCCTTCAAAATGTGCTTAACTGGGAATTTTTTTGGGGAAGGTTCCTGAGGAGTATTATCGGGAGTAGTCTCTTCAGGATTGTTGTTTTCGTTTGGCACAAAGTCTTCAGTCATAATTAAACTCGTGTTTGAGATTTATAAATATAATAATAACGATTATAATTTTAGTTGTCAAGGGTTTTTATAATTTTTTTTTGAGGGGGTATTGAAGTAAAATGTACGGAAAGGGAATTAAGAATGTAGAATGTAGAATTAAGAATGTAGAATTAAGAATTGAGAATTGGGAATTGGGAATTGGGAATTGGGAATTGGGAATCGGAAATCGGGAATCGGGAATCGGGAATCGGGAATCAGGAATCGGGAATCGGGAATAGAATAAAAATGTTAGCGATCGCGTAGCGTGACCTTCGGTCAATACCGTAGCGTCTTTTTCAGATAATCGCGTTTTTTTTTGGAGTTATTTTACTGATATCCTCGGCAACAGTAACTAAAAAAAATGAAAGATATCAGATAAATTGTGATAGGTATATAAAATGAATTGTTATAACTTTTGTTCCCTGTTCCCGACTCCCGACTCCCGACTCCCGACTCCCGACTCCCGACTCCCGACTCCCGACTCCCTATTCCCTAGATTTTCCTGTGTTAGACTAAATCGAGATTGGATTTCAAGCATCTACTGGTTAATGCTATATAGTTAACTGTAAGGTAATCGGTGAGTGATTCAACTAGCTTGCTCAAAATGTATGATCACACGGAGGTGATCCTTAGGTGGTTACATCTGACTGACCTTCACTTGGGTATGAAAGGCTCAAAAACTCTCTGGCCAAATGTTGAGGAAATTTTCTTTAAGGATTTAGAGTACCTTTGTGAAACGGTAGGCCCAATCGATTTGGTAATGTTTACTGGCGATATCACCCAGGGCGGCATTGAATCGGAATTCCAACAGGTAAACAGACTTTTAGATAAGTTCTGGAAAAAGTTTGGCAAGATGGAATGTGAGCCAAAGTTTCTGGCTGTACCTGGCAACCACGACCTGGTTCGACCAGATAAGTCTGACCCCGCATTGATTAATCTCCAGGATCGGTGGGACGATCATGAATTCCAACAGGCATTTTGGGATAACAGCAAATGTCCTGAGCGACAACTTGTAGACAAGGCTTTCGATAATTATCTTCAATGGTGGCAAAATACGACCGTACCTAAGCCCGACATCTATTCAGAAGGCATACTGCCAGGAGATTTTTCAGCAACAATTGAGAAGGATGGTTTCAAACTCGGAGTTTTAGGACTCAATAGCGCGTTTCTGCAACTGATGGACGGTAGAGAAGGTAAGCTGGCTCTAGATATATGCCAGTTCCATGAGGCATGTAATGAAAGTTATGACCATGGACCCTCTTGGGCACAAGACCATGATGCCTGTTTGCTACTTACCCACCACCCCCACGATTGGCTAACCCACGAAGCTCAAGAGCAGCTAAAAGGGGAGATTTATAGCTCGCCGGAACGATTCGCTTTACATCTGTTCGGACACATGCACCAGTCCAACCTGAGCAGCTGGGCTGAAGGTGGTGCTAATCCTCGAAGCACACTGCAAGGCTGCTCCCTGTTCGGCATTGAAGGGTGGGGGAAAGAAAAAAAGGAACGGCTCCATGGTTATTCACTATGTGAATTGAAAATGGAAGGGAACACCGCCTCCCTCCGCATCTACCCCCGTCAAGCATTGAAAAAACAGGACGGTGGACGGGAAATCGGTCGGGATCCTACCTTTAGACTGCCCAAAAGAGAGGACGGCACGAAACCGCTACCAGTGGAGTTATTGAGCCAACGACCAAATCACCCGATTGCAAGGGGAAAAAAAAAATTAAATCCCCCCAATCCCCCCAGTAATATTATCAATCGTGGCACTCCCCACTTTGTCGGTAGGGACCCTCAACTTGAGCAGCTCCATCAGGAATTTGAACAGACCGATCAATTAGCCATTTGTGCCATTGCCGGAATGGGCGGTGTGGGCAAAACTGAGTTAGCTCTACAATATGCTCTGAAAAATCAGGATAATTACCCTGGTGGGTTGTGCTGGTTCCCAGTGCGAGGGTTGGATCTCGGGACTCAAGTTGTCAATTTTGCCCGTACTAAATTAGGATTAACCATTCCAGATCAACTAGAGTTCAACCAACAAGTAGAATACTGCTGGGAGCATTGGCGAGAAGGAACAGCATTGATCGTGCTGGATGATGTGCCTTCTTTCAGCAACGACTATAAACAGAGAATTCAGCCCTACTTACCTCCAGCCCAATCCCGCTTCAAAGTACTGGTCACCAGCCGTCAGCGTCCAGGGGCTTCTTACCGACGAATTAACTTGGATGTACTATCCCGAGAAGCAGCATTAGAGTTATTACGTAAGCTTGTTGGACAAGAGCGCATTGAGAAAGAACTAACCGAAGCACAAGCGTTATGTGAATGGTTGGGTTATTTGCCTTTGGGTTTGGAGTTAGTCGGACGATATTTAGATCTACATCCGACCTTAACCATTGCTAAAGTTCAGAAACGTTTAGAGAAAAAGAAATTAGCAGCTAGGGCATTACTTTATCAAACAGAACAAGGGGAGATCACAGCCCAGTTGGGTGTAGCAGCAGCCTTTGAGTTATCCTGGGAAGATTTGGAAGAGTGTCCAGAAGCCCAGCAGTTGGGATGTCGTCTGAGTCTGTTTGCTCAAGCTCCTTTTGAGTGGTCTCTGGTAGAGTCTTGTGCTATCGAAACGGAAGATGAGGAGGAATGGGAAGAAGAACAAGAAGAATTGGAAGAATTACGCGTTCGCGAAGCGTGGCCTACGGCCAATCGCTATCTGGTCAATCGTAATCTCTTACAACTGACCGAACAGCAAACCTATCGGCTCCATCAACTAATTCGAGAATTTTTTCTGACTAAGCTCGCTCAATTACCACAGGCTGATAGCTACAAGCGAAGCTTGTGTAAGGTAATGGTGGCTAAGGCAAAAGAAATTCCCCAGATACCAACTCAAAAAATTATTGCAACAGTTAACCCGGCCATCCCTCATTTAGTCGAAACTGCCACAGTTCTAACTGACTGGCTGAGGCATGAAGATTTAATCTGCCCTTTTATTGGCTTGGGACGATTCTATAAAGGTCAAGGTACTTATGACGAGGCTGAACCCTGGTATGAGAAATGTTTAGAGATAACCAGAAGCCGCCTGGGTGAGAACCATCCCGATGTAGCAACCAGTCTCAACAACCTGGCTGGACTCTACTACTCAATGGGGCGCTATGATCAGGCCGAACCCCTCTATCAACAGGCATTGCAGATGAGAACGCAGCTGTTGGGTGAGGAGCATCTCGATGTAGCCGACAGTCTCAACAACCTGGGATTACTCTACAAGTCAATGGGGCGCTATGACCAGGCCGAACCCCTCTATCAACAGGCTTTGGAGATGACAACGCAGCTGCTGGGTCACCACCATCCCGATGTAGCCACCAGTCTCCATAACCTGGCTGCACTCTACAAGTCAATGGGGCGCTATGACCAGGCCGAACCCCTCTATCAACAGGCTTTGGAGATGAAAAAGCAGCTGCTGGGTCACCACCATCCCTCGGTGGCCACCAGTCTCCACAACCTGGCTGCACTCTACAAGTCAATGGGACGCTATGACCAGGCCGAACCCCTCTATCAACAGGCTTTGGAGATGAAAAAGCAGCTGCTGGGTCACCACCATCCCGATGTAGCCACCAGTTTCAACAACCTGGCTGGACTCTACGAGTCAATGGGGCGCTATGACCAGGCCGAACCCCTCTATCAACAGGCTTTGGATATGAGAACGCAGCTGCTGGGTCACCACCATCCCGATATGGCCCAAAGTCTCAACGGCCTGGCTGGACTCTACGAGTCAATGGGGCGCTATGACCAGGCCGAACCCCTCTATCAACAGGCTTTGGAGATGTATAAGCAGCTGCTGGGTCACCACCATCCCTCCGTGGCCACCAGTCTCAACAACCTGGCTGGACTCTACGAGTTAATGGGGCGCTATGACCAGGCCGAACCCCTCTATCAACAGGCTTTGGAGATGAAAAAGCAGTTGCTGGGTCACCACCATCCCTCCGTGGCCACCAGTCTCAACAACCTGGCATTTCTCTACAAGTCAATGGGGCGCTATGACCAGGCCGAACCCCTCTATCAACAGGCTTTGGAGATGAAAAAGCAGCTGCTGGGTCACCACCATCCCTCCGTGGCCAACAGTCTCAACGGCCTGGCAAATCTCTACAACTCAATGGGGCGCTATGACCAGGCCGAACCCCTCTATCAACAGGCTTTGGAGATTTTAGAACAGAGGTTAGGGTCAAATCATCCTAACACTTTAACCTGCCGTGATAATTTAGAAAGTTTGCGCAATAATTTGTCACAGTAATCAGTAATATTATTCATTAATTAGTTAGAAATACTATATACTGGCTTGGTCTTGCTTTTCCTAAGTGAATGACTTACGACAGCACCCTAAAATATTTGGTTGAACAATATCCTCAAGCCTTTACCCGTTGGTTATTTAACCAAGAACCAGCAGAGGATATCGAAATTCTCAACACCGAATTGAGCACAGAACCAATTCGGGCAGATGCCTTGTTTTTTGTGCGAGTTGCTGATGCTATTTTGCATCTGGAATTTCAAACCTTACCCCAATCTGAACCTCCCTTACCCCTGCGGATGCTGGATTATTGGGTAAGGTTGTATCGTCAGTACCGCTGTGATATTGAACAAGTAATAATATTCCTAAAACCAAGCCGATTAGCGGGAGTATTTGTCAATCAATTTACCGAGAGGAACCTATCCTTCCGCTATCGGGTGATTCGGATTTGGGAATGTGATCCACAACCATTACTTACCACCCCAGGGTTACTACCGTTGGCAGTATTAGCACAAACTGAAGTGCCAGAAACCTTGCTATCCCAGGTAGCAGCCAGAATCGATATGATTGAAGATAGACAACAACAGCGTAACTTATCTGCTTGCGTGCAACTGTTGGCTGGGGTGAAATTTGATGAACAGTTAATTCAAGCTTATTTTCGGGAGGATATGATGCAGGAGTCAGTAGTTTATCAACGAATTATTCGCCAAGGATTAGAACAAGGATTAGAACAAGGATTAGAACAGGGATTAAAACAAGGATTAAAACAAGGATTAGAACAAGGATTAGGACAGGGATTAGAACAAGGAAAGCGCAATGAGCTTAATTTAATTAAGCGTCTACTTAGCCGTCGCTTAGGTGAGATAAATCCCCAATTACAAAATCAAATTGAGGAATTATCCTTTGACCAGTTGGAAGATTTAGGAGAAGCGTTATTAGATTTTGAAACCGAAGTGGATTTGACCAATTGGTTGAACCAGTTTAGGGATAAGTAAAATCCCGTTAGGTTTAGCACTAAAAAGTAGTGCCATTGAGCTCTGATAGAGTGGGTTTGGATTTGCCTTACCCACTCTACTATTGCCCAAAAATCCCGATAATTCTTGTTCCCCCCCTTTTTTTAGGCTATGGGGTATCAATAGATTTAACTGAAGTAATTCACTCCCGATTTTAGCGAAAAAACTCTTCAAGTTATTAACTAAATTAACAGGAACATTATCGCTAATAAATATGATAAAATAGAAGAATAAAACCCAACAATACCTAGAAGTTTTGCTGGGTTTTATTCCCCGATATTCTGTTAATAGTTGTTGGGATTTACTGGGATTTAAAAAGTTAGTTAAGTAGCCGATATTTACGACATACCTTGCCCTGGGTTGATTGAAGATGATTTGGGATAGGTTCGAGTCGTCGAATTTGCGGCTCTTAACCCTGTTTTCGATTACTTAACCAGAATTGACTTAGTTAGATCAGATGTGTAATGACTTACGACAGCACCCTAAAATATTTGGTTGAACAATATCCTCAAGCTGAGGGGGTGACAATAAAGCTACAACGCAGTCTGAATAAGGCTCATAGCTTGTTGACCCCTCTGAAAAAAAGGCAGCTTATTGGATTTACTTCTCATTAACTCCTCAGCTAAACCTGACCAAAACTCCATTCCCGCAACCCATAAAAGTCCATAGGAACGGGTGCATCTCAGTTTTGCAAAAATACCAAAATCATGATATCATGATATTATTAATGATAAATAGTTTCTAATAATTACTAAAACTCATGAACTTGAGTCCGGAAGAAAAGCAAGAGCTAAAAGAAC
>NZ_JAAHHM010000062.1:0-41885 GCF_010692445.1 Moorena sp. SIO3E8
GGAGACATAGCAGTTTTTACATTGGTTTATATGGTCAAACCTGGGTAAAGTTTAAGGATTGTTGTCTAGAATTAGTAACCGAATTAATGAGACTCAATCCTAATAAACGAAAGTATTATCAACGAGGTATAAGGGCTAGGTTGCTTATAGAATCTGCATTTTAGCTTATTTCGTCGCCCCCTCAGCTATAATATACTATAGCGGTTTTAATAGTAACGAAGTACAGAGGATTTTTTACCACTTCCGACTTCCCTCTTCTTTCTTCCCTACTCCCTACTCCCTACTCCCTACTCCCTAAAACCCAATAATTTGCACCTCACCCAATTTAAAACTGCTGTATTGTAACCCATCCTCGTCAACAAGGAACATGAAAGAACAACTAGAAAAACGCCTAAACCAACTAAAAGCCGAATTTGCATCAGGACAAAAAGTCCTAGCCGATTTAGAAGCCAAACAAGCAAATGTTCGTGAAACATTACTCCGCATCCAAGGAGCAATTCAGGTATTATAAGAAGAGCTAACTAAACAGAATAGTGCTACCTCTAAATCAGACAATTTGCAAGGATTAGAAACCGAGGCTTTAGCAACACACCCTCAGAACAAGGATTAAATGCTGTAGGATCAGGGATGAAGATATTTTATAGATTTCTGTGAGCGAAACCGTCTACATTGAAACCAGTATAATAGGATTTATCCACTATTTGTACACCTTATGAATTAATGGTAGAATAAAAATGTGGAGAGATTAAATTCTAGAAGAGATCTACAGAATTCGAGAGGAACACGCTAGAACTTTCAATTACGATTTGAAAGCCATCTGTGATGACTTACGGAAACGACAAACGGCAAGCAACAGAAAAATTATTTCCAAACCCCTTAGGCGACCGGATTTACCTTTAATGTCCCAAGAAGGCTCACGCTCTATCTGATAGGAAAGCATAGTCGATTGCAGCTCAGGCTGTGCAATAGCATCAACAAAAACCCAGAAAGCCAAAAAATGGCTTATGCCTTCCCATTATTGCGCTGTAGCTACCCTGCGGGAAGCTGCTCAACGAGCATCATAGGTACACGCTCCATTGTACCTGATATAGCGGTCTTCAAATGGGCACGAATTCCCTGTTCCCTGTCCCCAACTTCTGTAAGAAGCTACTATCATGACTGAAAACCTTACCATCTCCAACGCTCCCCCAGAACATCCTGGGATGAATTTCGCCTTATTGCGACAAGAAGGAATCAAGCACATAGAACGCCTAGGGGGGAAACTGTGGACAGACTACAATACCCACGATCCTGGCATTACAACCTTAGAACAACTCTGCTATGCCATCACGGATTTAAGCTATCGCCTTGACTTCGAGATCAAAGACTTGCTTGCACCTGCTCCTGGAGAAAACAGGAAACAGTTTTTCACCGCCAGAGAAATCCTCACCGTTAATCCCCTCACAATTAATGATTATCGCAAACTGCTAATCGACATTGATGGTGTTAAAAATGCATGGGTTAAACCCATTAAGAATTCACCGCCCCCAATTTATTACGATTCGCTTCGTCATACCTTAACTTTTGAAGCTTCTAAACGCACTCAGCAAGTCAACTTAAATGGACTTTATCGGGTACTAATCGAAAAAGACAAAAATGTCTCTGATGAAGCGAGTCTCATAGAAAAAGTAAAATCTAAACTTAATCAGCATCGGAATTTGTGTGAAGATTTTGACACAGTTGAAATCTTACCCATTGAAGAAATCACCATCAAAGCCGATATCGAGATTGAAGAAGGCTTCGAGGTTAATGAATTAATGGCACAGATATATTTTGGCTTAGATAAATTTATTTCTCCTAACCTAAAATTTTTAACCTTAAAAGAACTACTGGATCAAGGCAAAACTCCTGAAGCAATCTTTGATGGTGTCCCCCTGGAACATGGCTTCATTGACGATGAAAAACTTGATAGTTTTATCAAGAAAGACCAACTGCACACCTCTGACATAATTCGGATTATTTTAGATATTCCAGGGATAAAAACTGTTATAATAATTACTATTTAAAGCGACAATTCATCTGAATTAGAAGAAACGGCGTTAGCATTAGAGCCTAATCTAACACCCCAACTCAAAGATATAGATGGCTTGACAAGTAACATTACCTTTTACAAAGGACAAATTCCGTGCAATCTGAACCTGAATAAAGCTAAAATTTATCTGAAATCCTTACAACAAAAAAACACAAAAACATCATCAAGCACACAAACAAAAGATATCCCCATCCCAGTGGGACAATACCGAGAATTATCTGACTATGAATCAATCCAAAATGATTTTCCTGCTACTTACGGTATTGGAGAAATAGGTTTACCGGCTTCCGCATCTCCCAAACGCAAGGCTCAAGCCAAGCAGCTACAAGCTTATTTAATGTTTTTTGACCAACTTTTAGCTAACTATTTTGCTCAATTAGATCATGCTAAAGATTTATTCTCTTTTCAAACTAAGAACAATACAACCTACTTTTACCAGGAACTTTATAGCATTCCAGGTGCGCCAGAAATCCTCAACTTTGAGCAAAATTCACCAGAAGATCAATGGAATGATATTGATAAGATAATAAAAAACCGTTTCCTAGATCATTTAATGGCACAGTTTTGTGAAAAGTTCACAGATTATTCTTTACTTTTATATGAATCAATTCTGGATGAAAAACTGATTGATGATAAAATTAGTTTCTTACAAAATTATCCCCAAATTAGCGCTGGGAGGGGTAAAGCCTTTAATTACACTGATTCCAGTCAGGTTTGGGATACAGAAAACGTATCGGGACTAAAACAAAGAATTTGTAGTTTACTAGGAATTCCTTACCATCGAAAAACTTTGGCTCTCTGCAATGAATCGGATGAAACCGAAGGTTTCCATATAGTCGAACATATTTTACTTCGTCCTCGCAGCAGTAACGACCCCGACTCAGACGAGAATTTTTCAGAATTTAAATCAAACACAGATTCAAACACAGATTCAAACACAATAGATCCTTACTCTTTCCAACTCAGTTTTGTATTCCCGGATTGGCTGCATCGCTTTCAAGAAGAAAACTTTAAACAGCTAATTTATAACATTATCAGTGCCGAAATACCCGCCCATATAACCCCTTATTGCCACTGGTTAGACAAACCTAATATGATAAAATTTGAAAATGCCTACCAGCTCTGGCTAAATACAAAAATGGATAAAAATTCAACTAATAACCTGATAGAATTTTTGGGAAATGGTAGTATTTAAAATCTACCATTTAATGTTTTAGGATATATGACTATCGGCACAGATTTTGAAGTTATTTGTTAAAGCATTTGGAAGTGAACCAACAACGACATATTATCAAAAAACAGATTATAGAACTTAATTTAAGTTCACAGCAAGGTGCTTTTGAACTGCAAAATCAGGTAAGTAGACTATATCGCCGTAAAGTCCTCCCCCTGATTGATAATTTGTTTAATCAGTTCAGCGATTCAGACACAATCTATCGAATTAATACCCTAGAAATAAACTTGGGAAATATCGATATCAATAATCTTGAACAGGAATTGATTGACAAAATCATAGAACAAATTCAACAGCAATTAGCAGAACAAATTAGCCACTCAAGTTCCAGTTTGTCAACACAGCCACAACCTAAGACTGAGTTGGGTGAGTCTTCACCACTGCTTCGTAGAACAGAGGGAGAGACGGGGGAAAATATAGAAGTAAATAAAATTACCTCTGTAAGTGCAACTCGCTATCAAAGACTATCTGATCAAATTGGCAAATCAGAGATTGCTAGTAAAAGAGCTTTACAACTAGAGATTTTTAGCTACTTTATCCAAACAGGTTTGCTACCCTGGTGGGCAGAAAACTTAAGCAAACAAGAGCTAGAAGACTATTGCGATCGCCTGATCACCAATTCCCCAAATCAGGTCAAGTCTATTGTTGAGCAAAGCCTAAAAAATCCCAAGCAATTGCAGCGCCTTATTTACCAATTTTCCGATTCAACACTCCTAAAAATAGCCGGATTGTTTACTGGGGATTCAGTCCCGTTTATTGCCGACTATAATACAGACATAAAACCGGTCTTGGCACAGCTAGAGCAGACGAAAAATATTCCGGCAGCCAAATTGAGATTGGAGATATGGCAAGGATTATTGTTGAGTATCTCCTCAGATAGTAAGACTCAAGTAGATAAACTCAAATTAGTCCAAGACAATTTATTACATATTGCCACTAGTAATCGGATTAAATATCCTGAGTTTTTAAGGAATCTTGTTGCAAAGATAAAGAATCTAGTCAGACAAGGAAAAGATTTTAAAAGTACACTTCCCGAAATTTTAGATAGAATCCAAATCCCTAGCCAAGATACACAGTTGATTAGAGCAGAAGAAAGAGCTTCACAACTAGAGATTTTTAGCGACTTTATCCAAACCGGTATACTCCCCGAAAACTTCAGCAAACAAGAGCTAGAAGACTATTGCGATCGCCTGATCACCAATTCCCCAAATCAGGTAAAGTCTCTTGTTAAGCTTTGCTTAAAGAATACCAAGCAATTGCAGCGCCTTATTTTCCAATTTTCCGATTCAATACTCCTAAAAATAGCCGGATTGTTTACTGGGGATTCAGTCCAGTTTATTGCCGACTATAATACAGACATAAAACCTATATTGGAACAGCTAGAGCAGACCAGAAATATTCCGGCAGCCAAATTGCGATCAGAGAGATGGCAAGGATTATTGTTCAGTATTTCCTCAGATAGTAAGACTCAAGTAGATAAGTTCAGATTAATCCAAGCTAACTTATTACATATTGCCACCAGTAATCGGATTAATTATCCTGAGTTTTTAAAGAATATTGTTGCCAAGATAGAGCATCTAGTCAGACAAGGAAAAAGATTTAAAAGCACACTTCCAGAACTCTTAGATAGAATCCAAATCTCTAGCCAAGATACACAGTTGATTAGAGCAGAAGCAAGAGCTTCACAACTAGAGATTTTTAGCGACTTTATCCAAACAGGTATACTCCCCGAAAATGTCAGCAAACAAGAGCTAGAACAATATTGCGATCGCCTGATCACCAATTCCCCAAATCAGATCAAGTCTATTGTTAAGCTTTGCTTCAAAAATCCCAAGCAATTGCAGCGTGTTATTTACCAATTTTCCGATTCAACACTCCTCAAAATAGCCGGATTATTTACTGGGGATTTAGTCCCGTTTATTGCCGACTATAATACAGACATCAAACCTGTCTTGGAACAGCTAGAGCAGACGAGAAATATTCCGGCAGCCAAATTGCGATTAGAAATATGGCAAGGAATACTTTTCAGTATCTCCTCACAGAGTAATACTAAAGTAGATAAGTTCAAGTTAATCGAATAAAGTTTATTACATATTGCCACCAGTAATCGGATTAACTATCCTGAGTTTTTAAAGAATATTGTTGCCAAGATAGAGCATCTAGTCAGACAAGGAAAAGGATTTAAAAGTCAACTGACAGAAATCTTAGATAGAATCCAAATCCCTAGCCAAGAGACACAGTTTATTAAAGAAAGGGAACAACTGGAACACCTATTAAGGGAATTGCAACACCTTGATTTAAATAGTCAGATATTACCCCAACATAAACAGCAAATTAATCAACTTAAGAATGAAATAGAAATATTACTAAATGAAATCAATAATTCTGCCCAAGTCCAAAGGTCATCAGACCTGATTACACGCTTCAAACAACTACAGAAAACTTGTCAAACTCTTAAACTCAACATCCAACAAGAACTCAAGTCCGAGCAAACCAGATTTCCAGATGTTGTCAATACTTTTAGTGACTCTGATGAAATCTACATTTATAATGCAGGATTAATTTTACTATGGCCATTTCTGAATCGCTTCTTTGTCAAAATAGGATTGGTACAAGATAAGATTTTTATTAATACCATATCTGCTGAACGAGCAGCCCTTTTACTCCAGTATTTAGTTGATAACTCAACAGAAATACCAGAACACAGTTTACCTCTTAATAAAATACTATGCGGTATAGATTTATTAGAACCTATAGACACCAATTTAGAAATCACTGCACAAGAACGAGCAGAATGTGAAAATTTGTTATCTGCTGTGATTCAAAATTGGTCTATTTTGAAAAATACATCAATAGAAGGATTTAGAAAAGCTTTTTTGCAGAGAAACGGTATTGTGAGAATTCGTGATGGTAGTTGGCTGCTACAGGTTGAACGTGAAACTTACGATATTTTACTAGATAGAATTCCTTGGAGCATACGAGTTGTCAAGCTGCCGTGGATGGATAACATTTTATACGTAGAGTGGTAAGCTGTAGGGAACAGGGAACAGGGAATAGGGAATATCAAGTCTGGTTGAATACCCATAATTAAGGAGAGGGTGGGGAGATGGGGAGATGGGGAGATGGGGAGATGGGGAGATGGGGAGATGGGGAGATGGGGAGATGGGGAGATGGGGAGATTTTTATTAAGGGTAATTATCCTGACATGATATGATAACCAATTTAAATGCGCGACAGCTTAGCCGGGTAGTTAATCTCAAAAAAATTAGCATTCAGCTGATAGCTGAATGCTTAAAAAAGTTACTAACTTTTCAGTTTTATCAATCAACCGTCAACCGTCAACCTCTTAACCTTCAACCTTGGCCAAAAGGCCACGCTACGCGAACAACCTCTTAACCTTCAACCGTCAACCTCTTAACCTTCAACCTTCAACCTTCAACCTTGGCCAAAAGGCCACGCTACGCGAACAACCTCTTAACCTTCAACCTTGGCCAAAAGGCCACGCTACGCGAACAACCTTCAACCTTGGCCAAAAGGCCACGCTACGCGAACAACCAAATAACCTTCAACCTTGGCCAAAAGGCCACGCTACGCGAACAACCTGTTAACCTTCAATCCCCAGTAATGGACAAACCATCAACCCAGATTTTTGGACACACTCCACCAGAGGTAAACTCAGGCTCTTTTTCCACATAAATAATGGATTTCAGCAGTTCCCGAAAATCTCCGGCTACGGTTGCGGAATCAATACTAGTTAATTCTCCTTTATTCACCATCCAACCATCAAAGGGTAGAGAAAAGGAACCTTCGAGTGCTTTAACTCCCGCATGAAGCGCATTCACCTCATCAATCCAAATCACATTTTCGGCTTGCTCCAAGCTGTACTCTTGTTCAGCAGATTGACCAGGAAAAACATGATAGAAATTAGGGCTAACTGTAACTTTTGCCCCCATATTGGCATGACCTGTTGGTTTAGCATTCAGGCGTTTGGCGCTGCCAGCACTGTGCAGAAAATTGCTTAACACCCCTTCTGTAATTATCGGTACTCGACGAGTAGGTGTTCCTTCTCCATCAAAATAGACCGGTGCCACATTCTTTGGATGTAGCTCATCATCACAGACAGAAAGCAAAGGAGAAGCAATTGGAGTACCTAGAGACTCTGGAGTCGAGAGGCTTTGCTTGTCTAGAATATTTTGAGCATTAAATAAATTAGAAAAAGCATTCAGTAGACTCAGGAAAGCTTCGGGAGAGAACACTACCCGATATTTTCCGGACTTAACTTTCTCATAGTTCAAGTGACTGATGGTTTTCTCAGCAGCTTCTTGCAGACAAGTCTGAATATCTAGAGTTTCTAAACCTTGACTAATCTTATAGGCACCAGCACTACGGGGCTTTTTCCCTTCTTCCTCAGTTTTGGTATAAAGATAAATGGAAGCCGAGGAGCTAGCTTGCTGGCGCAATGCCCCATCACTATTGAGATAAAAGCGCTCAACATCCCGTTGAGATAGTCCATTGTAAGGAACTCCGGCAATAGCTGAGTGAGCGTCCAGTAACTTTTTCTCTGAATCCAGTAGGGTTTCTACTAATTTGGATACTGGCTGTTGAGGCACTTGATTATTGGGAATCTCTGGAATCGATACTGTTGACTCAGGGCTAAAGTCTGGGGCGTTTTCCTTCACCCCAAAACTACTCGCCTCATAAGCGGTTTTTAAGGCTAGTTCCAACCCAGTTGGGTTGGTATCGGTAGTTGAAGTAATGCCTACTTTCTGGTCTTGATTCCAAACCCGTACAGTTACACCAGACCGATTAGATGCCTCAACCTGTTTTGGCTCACCCTGGTCTACTTGAACACCAGCTTCATCCACTGCAGAGCCATAAATATCGAATTTTTCAATTCCCAGGCGTTTAGCGATCGCAATCGCCGAATCAGCTATCTCATTAATCTTGGTCATCTTATGTTTAGATTGTGAATGTTTGGATTAACAAAAAAAAAGAGCCATGATATCAAATCCGGTTAATCACTTCGGATGTAAGCTATCAGCTATCAGCTATCAGCTATCAGCTTAAGCGCTACGCGCACGCTACTTGAGGTGCTAGCAGGCGGTTTAACTGCACGGGGTCGGATCAGTAAAACGAGCAGGGATTTTCAACCAGCCGTACCAGCACCCCCCAGCTGGTTTACTACCGACCGTTGATTAACTGACGGCTGATGACTGTTTGCGCAGCGTGCGCGTAGCGCATTAGCTGATCGCTTAGGATAAGTCTTCAACCGGAGATGATAGTCTAACACTAGTCCCAAAGCCTGGCTGCTGGGGTAACTTACCGTCCACCAACCGTAATCGAATCTACCTTGATATGAGGCTGACCGACGGTGACATAAACACTGCCGCTAATGGAACCACAGAAACCAGCGGCTAATCCTAAGTCTTTGGAACACATGGAAATCTTATTCATAATTTCCTTAGCTTCCCCAATCAGAATTGCCCCTTTCAGGGGTTTAGTGACTTTGCCATTTTCAATCAAATAGGCTTCATCGACACCAAAGTTAAATTCCCCAGTAGCACCAACACTACCACCGCCCATCCGCTTGCAGTAAATACCTTTATCGATAGACGCAAATAAATCCTCTACCTCGTAATCACCAGGAGCAATGTAGGTATTGCGCATCCGTGAAGCAGCAGCATAGGCATAATTCTGACGGCGGCCACTACCTGTTCTGGGGTGTCCAGTGAGCTGAGACCCTGCCCGGTCGGCGATAAAATTCTTCAGTATGCCATTTTCAATCAACAGAGTTCTTTGGGCTGGCATGCCCTCATCATCCATATCAATGGTTCCAAAGGCATTGTCAGATAACCCTTCATCCCAGGCAGTAAGGCTTTCGTTAGCAATCTTCTCGCCTTTTTTGTCAGCAAACGGAGTAGTTTTCCGCTCAATCTGGGTCGTTTCCAACAGGTGTCCACAGGCTTCATGGAAAATTACCCCACCAAAGGAATTCGCCATGATAATCGGGTAAGTACCAGACTCTACGTAATCCGCATAGAGCATCTTACCAGCGGATTCAGCAACTTCCTCAGCAGTAGCATTATAATCCCAGGCTCTTAGAAACTCTGGGTTACCGGTACTACCAGCACGCTTGCCAATCGAAGAGCGATGGTCACCATCAGCACATAGTAGGTTATATCCCACAGACTGAGTTAAACGAATATCTCTGGCAAAGGTACCATCACTAGCTGCCACCAAAACTTCCTGCCAATCCCGGAAATAAATAGCCCGTCGGGATTGGACATGGCTAGCCTTGCGCTGGAGTGCCCCATTGGCATCCAGGAGTACTTCTCCCATTTCTGCCATCGAACTGCAACCGGATAGCCAAGTGTCTTTGCCTTTAGCAGTAGCGTAATCCCGCAACAGTTCCAGGTTAGTTTCTGGGATAAAGGCATTAGGGGTAGGTAATTCCAGCCCTTGAATAGACAGGGCTTTCTCCAAAGCCGCTTTTAGCCCCGAAAAGGATAGGTCATTAGTGCTAACATAGCAATCTGACTTACCCCGAAACACTCGGATACCAGCACCAGAGGAAAGGCGGGGAGAAATGCTAGTAATGGCATCATCTTCAGCAAGACAGCTGATGTAGTTGACCCGTTCTAGGAAAAACTCAATGAAATCAGCACCAGCTGCTCGTCCTAATCCCAGGAGGGTGGAAAGGGGAGCTCTCCAGCTTTCATCAAAGCTTGAGGATGTGGATTGGTATTCCAGAGTAGGTAGTTCTTTGGATAGAAGTAGGGTTGGGGGCATAGATAATTTCCTTATCCTTTGGATATATATCCTTTTGATGATGGGTTTTATATCTGCCAGTCTAGCAAAATCCTCAAAAGTTGGTTGAATCTGGTTCCATACTATGGGGGATGAGCTTTGTTGATTTAAAATTATTTATCTATTACTTAATTTAAGATTAGTTTTATGAAGACTAAAGGATTTCACCATGTAGCGATTATTTGCTCAGATTATGAAAAATCGAAACAGTTTTATGTGGATATTTTAGGGTTTTCGATTATTGAAGAAACCTTCCGAGCTGCGAGAAAGTCTTATAAATTGGATTTACAAGTGGGTGATGGGGATAGGATTGAGTTATTTTCCTTTCCTAATCCTCCTGAACGAGTTAGTCGTCCTGAAGCTTGCGGATTGAGACATTTAGCATTTCAAGTAGATGATATTCAAGCGTCGGTGAATTATCTCAAATCCAAGGGTGTGGATGTAGAAAGGATTAGAATTGATGAGCATACTGGGAAGCGATTTACGTTTTTTCAAGACCCAGATGGATTGCCGTTAGAAATGTATGAAATTTAAATGGAATCGGGAATCGGAACCCACCCCTAACCCCTCCCAGGAGGGGAACGGGAATCGGGAATCGGGAATCGGGAGCAGGGAGCAGGGAGCAGTGTATTCATAATAGTAACCCACCCCTAACCCCTCCCAGGATGGGAAGTTAAAATATTGTATAATTTCCTAAGAAGTAAAATTTTCAAGGAAACTAAAGAAAATGTCTTGGGATAGCTACATCGATAATCTAAGAGGTTGTCTGAGAAGTCTCATTTGCTACATCCAAGCCCCCGTTGGTCCCCCGAGCGAGCAATCCCTCGGTCGGGGGACTTTTAGAAGCAAATTGACTCTTCCCCCAAAGTTGGGGGGCTAGGGGGGCAAAATTCAGTATCAAAAAACTTTTCAGATATCCTCTAATTGGACAATCTAAAGACGCTAATGGAAGGTAACAAAATAAGTATAGCGGTTTTTACCCTAATGAGGTACACATAATTTTTTACTTCTTCCCTCTTTTGACTTTACTGCTCCCTGCTCCCTGCTCCCTGCTCCCTGCTCCCTGTTCCCTGTTCCCTAAAACCAAAAAAATCCTTACTAGCTTGAAAACAGCTATGACTAAAACAACTGATCTATATTATCTGTATGATGTTGATAATGAAAAATGGTTAGTAGAAACTCTAAAAATACTAAAAGAAAAACGATTAGAAAATCTCGACTTAGAGCATTTAATTGAGGAATTAGAAGGATTGAGTCGTCGAGATAAATTAACAGTTGAAAGTTTTTTAGAGCAAATTATCAGACATTTATTACTCCTGAACTATTGGCAAGAGCAATATGACTATAACGCGAACCATTGGCAAGCGGAAATTATGAGCTTTAGAAGCCAACTGGACGAGTATTTAACTAAAAATCTCCGCAATCATTTACAAGAAAATCAAGCCAAAGTTTATAAAAAAGCCTTAAAATATGTCAGAAAAAAAACCGCTATGATGATTCAATTTCCTGAAGACTGTCCCTATGCTCTCGAACAATTATTAGATCAAGATTGGCTGCCTTAGTCAGCGCTCAGCAGTCAGCGGTCAGCTTTGTGGCATAGGCTTTGGCCTTGGCCAAAAGGCCACGCGGGGCGCGTTTGGCCACGCTGTGCGAACGACACTGAAACTTTCCTCAAATTAAAGGAATGCTTACCTCTTTTATTCTTAACGGTTTCCTCATCAACCGTGCCCATAGCGCATAAGCACCTCAAGTACCGTGGCACAGGCTTTGGCCTTGGCCAAAAGGCCACGCGGGGCGCGTTTGGCCACGCTGTGCGAACGAGGCTGGGACTAACCCATTAGCTGATAACTGAATGCTTACGATTGTTTTGCCTTGAGGACTAGAGGTCAATGAAAAAAACTCCTCTGGATAATTGAGGAGCGATCACCTATAAAAACCGATTAAAATTTTAACGTTTTGCTGTTGATATGCGTTACTTCAATTTACGTTTGAGAGCTGACCCAAAACCAAGAGAACCAGTAATAAGCAGACCTAAGACAGAAGCAGGTTCAGGCACAGGTGTTGTACATCCAAAACATGTAATCTCGAAATCAAAAGCACCATCACCTCCATCATTAGAACCACTTGCAAAATTAGTAACGATGGCTGTGTATTCGCCAGTTCCAGGCAAAGTTAAGGTTACTACAGCACGAGGATCTGCAAATGGTCCCGGATTAGGAATTTCATCATCAGCAAACTCTAGAAAGCCTGGGTCACCCCGATCAATATTTACATTAAATCCGCTAGCAAAGTCGGAAGTATCCTCGAAAAGACCTTCAAAAACCCAGAGAGCTGGATCTAAATCTTGCTCTATGCGGAGTGCTTCGATTGTAACTACATCTCCTTGATTGCCGAAAAAGTTAAAAAAACGACCTGTGGACTGGTCACTAAAAAAACCACTACTAGAAACAGCATCAAACTCAGGGATTCCGTCTTTTAAGGTCCCTTGGTAGGTGATAGATGCGGCGTCAGCTGGTGCAGCGGCAATCCCAGCGCCAGCCATGACACTGAGGGCGAGAGCGCCGCAGGTAAGGGGATTGGTGACTTTGTTGTTTATCAAACTATTAAGCATGATGATCATCTCCTGACAATTGACTATGTTTGCACGCAAAAACAGAGCAAGCTTTGAACTTGAACTTTGGACAAAAAGCACTTGAAGTCTTTTGAACAACGTTAGAGTAATTCAGGATTTACGCACCAAGACCCTTAAAACCCGGTTTATCGCTATAAATCAAAGGCTTAAATCCAGTTATTACGTTAAGAAACCAGGTTTCTGGATAAGTCAAGGGTCATTTTTATCAACAATCGTGATTTTGACAGTTACAGATTAAAAAAAAATCACAAAAATGCCTCTGTTAGTAGCGATAAAAAACCTGATTAGTCAACGCTACTAAATCGTGATTTTATTGATAATCCGTTTATTAATTAACCGGTCAGTTCATCTAAAAATCAAGCAGATCAAGTCAATTAGTTAGACCATCTAGACCCCAAGACTCACGCGAGCACCATGAACTGACCTATCGAAGACAGATAGTTTGAACCTGGATTTAAGTAATTAGGAGTTAAATCAACTCTTGGTATTGATGGCTTACTTGTCTCCAATCAAAATTTTATATCTAACTCAGAGAAAATTTATAACTTTCACGGAAAACTCACTAAACCTTTAACTATATAAAGCTTTGATAAAAAATTTTTTGATGAGATAAAATTAGATAGTTTTGCTCTCCTAGACTGATTCTAGTAAATGAGTAGTTTAAATCAGCTTAAGCCCTTAAATAGCAAGGGATTCAACAAAGGGATGCATGGCTACTCCCTACTCCCATCAACCCAGGAGGAAGTACCTCACCCAATTCAGAAACGCTATACTATGTTTACATCTCAAGTAAAAATGCTATAGATCACAAATTAACCATTAGTAGCAATTTGCCGTTAAAGAAGTCATACCACCCACATCAAGGTCTGTCTAGATTTGAGGTTAGCGTTCGCGAAGCGGTTCCAAAGGAACATCGCACTCTGTTAATGAGATGCTGACCACTAACCTATTTTTCCTCTTTGAATTAAGAATGTAGAATTAAGAATGTAGAATTAAGAATTAAGAATTAAGAATTAAGAATTTAGAATTAAGAATTTAGTATTTGGAATTCTGCATTCTACATTCTACATTCTGCATTCTACATTCTACATTCTACATTCTGCATTCTGCATTCTACATTCTGACATACAACCTTCAACCCTCAACCTTCAACCTTCAACCTTGGCCTTTCGGCCACGCTACGCGAACAACCTTCAACCTTCAACCTTGGCCTTTCGGCCACGCTACGCGAACAACCTTCAACAAATACCAACAACCGCTTAATTGACCACCGATGGCTTCAACTCATCTTCGGTGTCAGCACTGGTTGCCTTAAGGCCATTATCCGGCAAGGGATGACGAGCCTCAATGAGTTTGATCGCACGACTGACACTTTCTGGCAGAATCACCACTAAACCACCATCAGCCACTTTATCCAAACCCCTATCAATTGCCTCTGTTTCGTTGAGGATAATCTCATAGTTGGACTCGCGATTTTCCTCTCGTATGCCCTTACGAATTAACTCAGCTGCATCACCACTGGGACGTCCTCTTAAGTCATCATCTTCTTTGATAATAATCCTGTCAAAGATTTTTGCTGAGAGTCGTCCTAATTCAATAAAGTCTTCATCCCGGCGATCCCCAGGACCACCCACAACCCCAAAGCGCTCTCCCGGCCAGTTGCGCACAAAACTACCCAATGCCTCGTAACTAGCTGCATTGTGGGCATAATCCACTAGAGCATGATAACTGCCAAGATTGAACAAATTCATTCGTCCGGGTGTCTGGTCTACAGAAGCCCGAAATGTGGTCAATGCCTTTCGAATGGCCTCAATCGAGACTCCTTGAGCAAAGGCAGCGAGACTCGCAGCTAGAGCATTAGCAATCATAAAAGGTGCCCGTCCCCCAATTGTCACTGGCACATTAACTGCCTGCTCAATCCGCAGGGTCCAATCCCCTTTGATGATAGACAAATAACCATTTTCATAAACCGCAGCCAGACCTCCACCACTAGTGTGGTTTTTGATCAACTCATTCTCTGAGTTCATCGAGAAATAACCCACTTGACCCTTTACCTTTTCTGCCATTGCTCTGACTAGGGGGTCATCAGCATTGAGGATAGCATAGCCCTTCGGACTCACCACTTCCGCCACAATACTCTTCACCTTGGCCATCTGTTCAATGGTGTCGATGTCTCCAATTCCCAAGTGGTCAGCGGAGACATTTAAAACCACCCCAATATCACATTTGTCAAAGGCCAAGCCAGAACGCAGGATCCCACCCCGAGCAGTTTCCAGCACTGCCACCTCAACTGTAGGGTCTCTGAGAATTACCTGAGCACTTTGGGGTCCAGTGGTATCACCTTTTTCCACCATATATTCATCAATGTAGATGCCATCTGTGGTGGTATAGCCCACAACCTGTCCAGTTTGGCGATAGATATGGGCAATTAAGCGGGTTGTGGTGGTTTTTCCGTTGGTACCTGTAATCGCGATGATGGGAATACGGTTAGGTTGCCCATTTGGGAAGAGCATATCTAGGACTGGTGCTGCCACATTCCGGGGCTGACCTTGACTAGGACAAACATGCATCCTAAAGCCAGGGGCAGCATTCACCTCAACCACCACCCCATCAGCTTCCCGTAAAGGCTTAGTGATATCGGAGGTGACAATATCAATTCCAGCAATATCCAGACCAATAATTTTGGCAACCCGCTGTGCCAGCCAGATAGTTTCTGGATGGATGTTATCGGTGTGGTCTACAGCAATACCCCCAGTGCTGAGATTGGCAGTTTCCCGCAAGTAACAAACTTCCCCCTTTCTGGGTATACTGTCCAATCTGTACCCTTGCTTCTTCAATACACTGTCACTGGTAGCGTCTAACACAATTTTAGTCAAGACATTGTCGTGTCCCTCACCGCGATGGGGATCAAGGTTAGTTTGCTCAATCAGTTCCTCAATCGTAGACCTACCATTCCCCACCACATGGGCAGGGATACGCTCTGCTACCGCTACTACCTTGCCATTGACCACAAGAATCCGGTGGTCAAAACCTTTATAATAGCGCTCCACAATCACAGAGCGGGAGACTTCTTTGGCGGTCTTATAGGCAGTCTGCGCCTCTTCCCAGCTATTAATATCGAGGGTAATGCCTCGTCCATGATTCCCATTCAGGGGTTTAATCACAATCGGGTAGCCACCTACATACTCAATTGCCCCTTCCAACTCATCTAGGAATCGAATCGTTGTCCCCCGGGGAACCGGTACACCAGCATCCCTCAGGATTTGTTTGGTACCTTCTTTATCACAAGCCAACTCAACCCCTAAAATCCCTGAATAATCACTCAATGTGGCTTGAATCCGCTTTTGGTGGACACCGTAGCCCAGTTGAATCATCGCTCTCGCGCTCAGCTGCATCCAGGGAATTTCTCTGGCTTCGGCTTCCTTAACCAGGGATTGAGTGCTTGGTCCTAAAGCTGAATTATTAGCCAGTTCTTGTAAATCTTTCAGGTCTTGTTCTAATTCACTTTGGGGATAGGTTTGCTTATCAATGATGCTACGACACAGCCGCACAGCTGCCCTAGCGGCATAACGACCCACCTGCTCATCAATGTACTCAAATATGACCTGGTAGACTCCTGGTGTCGCTGTTTCCCTAGTGCGACCAAATCCAACCCTCATGCCAGCCAGATCTTGTAGTTCTAGGGCAACGTGTTCAATGATGTGCCCCATCATGGTGCCTCTGGCAACCCGAGCAAGGAATCCCCCCCGGACACCAGGGGAACAGAAATGCTCTTCCAGACTGGGTAGGACAGTCTTTAGTCCCTTATAGAAGCCAGGAATCTCGTTGGAGGGGGTATTTGCCAATTCCTCTAAATCGAGACGCATGACAATCAGTTTGTGATGTCCAATACTCCAATAATTAGGACCACGTAAAGTCTGGATTCTCAGAATTCTCATATCAACTGAAACTTCGGTGGTGATGCTCGCTGAATGTGCAAGGAAGCCTAAAGACCCAATTTATCAAATAAATTCCGCCTTTATCGCCTACTTTGGCACTACTTTGGCACATTATGAGCCGATTGGCACGCTTGAAAACTCTAGCTCCAATCCGGGAATCAGGCGATCCGGTAGGCTGCTGATTAGATTTGGGATAATCTTATTATTATCAACCTTGGAGATCAAAAAAACTGTTCTGTGTGAACAGTTTTTTCAAAATTATCCATAATTATCCATTGCAGCCAGCAGGTAATCAGATGAATTCCCCCAACTACAGTCATGAGGAAACCCCCTGATTCAGGCGCTGCATCCCTTGGCACAGGGGAGGTAAAGCCATACTCAAAAGCGTGGTTATTGCGGTTTTTGTCTAGGATGGCGGTTGTTGTCCAGGAGGTAAGGTTTAGCTTTCTACTGCGAATAAGGAACGCTTCTGAAAGTGGTAGCGATCGCCATGACACAGAACATGCACTCGCAGATTGTGGATACTGATCGGGTCGTTATGACCAATCTTAGGCTGGTTGGTGTAAGACATTTCCTTGGGATCAATAATTGTGACAGTGCCTTTACCCATCACTTCTAACCAACCATTTTTTTCAAACAAAGCACAGGTATCTTCATCGATTCCGATGGCCAATCGCTCCGGATGTTCCGAAATAGCACTGATCAGGCGTGCCATACGATTCCGATGGTAGAAATGTTGATCGACAATCACCTCTGGAATGATTCCTAAGCCCATGGTTATATCCACCAAAGAACGATTAGGAAACTCACCACTACCACCACCAGCAATCATGTGATGACCCATAACTGCAGCCCCAGCACTTGTCCCAGCTATGGTAATCTCGCTCTGATGAACCCGCTGCCGAACTTTTTCCATTAAGGGGGTATCGGCTAGTAGCCCGCACAAGCGTAGTTGGTCACCTCCAGTCATGAATACCCCGGTACAGATTTCCAAGTACTCTAGTAAGTCTTGGTTTTCTGCTTGATAGCGATCGCGTATATCTAGCAACCGAATTTCCTCGGCTCCCATGTCTTCAAAGATGCGTTGATAGCGACTGCCAATCACGGTTGGTTCTCTGGAGGCTGAAGGGATAATGGCAAGGCGAGCATTAGTTCCTCCAGCACGCCGAAAAAAAGTTTGCAGGATCTCTCGTCCGTGAACTTTATCTTCAGCGCCGCCGATTACCAAAATAGCTGGTTGAGTGGACTTAGGCATCCTCATTCTTTGCAATTGAGATTCTAACTGCTGCATTATATTAGTAATGGGCATGAGGTGAGTTGAATACTTTTGAGTAGTGCTTTTTAGTTAAAATGCCACATTATAGCAATTTTTCCGTTGAATCCGTGATTTTTTAATGATATTCACGCATTATAGCCTTACCATTTATGCATAATCACTGATTATGTATCTTAGCCTCTTCCCACAGGATTTTTAGCTCCAGACCCCTACCCTCCCTTAACTCCTTGTGCGATTTGACATTATCACTCTGTTTCCGGATTTCTTCACCTCTCCCCTGAGTTCAGGGCTACTTGGTAAGGCACTCCTCAAACAAATAGCCGAAGTGCATCTGATCAACCCCCGAGACTTTGCTACTGACAAGCATCGACGAGTTGATGATGAACCCTACGGTGGTGGGGTGGGAATGTTGATGAAACCAGAGCCGATTTTTGCGGCTGTAGAGTCTTTACCCATTTTACCCCACCGTGATGTCATCTTAATGACTCCCCAGGGGCAACCGATGAAACAGCAATTGTTCAAAGAATTGGCCACAGGTTATGATCAGCTGGTGATAATTTGTGGACACTACGAAGGTGTGGATGAGCGGGTATTACATTTAGTCACCCGAGAGGTCTCACTGGGGGATTTTGTCTTAACCTGTGGAGAAATCCCAGCCCTAGCCATGATTAACGGTGTCACCCGGTTGCTACCAGGGACAGTAGGAAAAGCCGAATCCCTTAAATTAGAAAGCTTTGAAGCCGGGTTACTGGACTATCCTCAGTACACAAGACCTGCTGAGTTTCGGGGATGGAAGGTTCCAGAAGTTCTGTTATCAGGACATCATGGGGAAATTGACCGCTGGCGTAAACAGCAGCAAATTCAGAGGACCAAAGAACGCCGTCCTGATTTGTTTGATTAATCCCTAAATAGTAAAGGGAACAGGGAGTAGGGAGTAGGGAGTAGGGAATCGGGAGTAGGGAATCGGGAGTAGGGAATCGGGAGTAGGGAATCGGGAGTAGAGAATCGGGAGTAGGGAGTAGGGAATCGTAAGCATTTAGCTTATGGGCTACATCACAGCGTCGTTCGCACAGCGTGGCCAAAGGCCAAAGCCTGTGCCACGATACTTGAGGTGCCAACGGCTGATAGCTGTTCGCGTAGCGTGCGCGTAGCGCTTAAGCTGATAGCTGATAGCTGTTCGCGTAGCGTGCGCGTAGCGCTTAAGCTGATAGCTGATAGCTGTTCGCGTAGCGTGCGCGTAGCGCTTAAGCTGATAGCTGATAGCTGAATGCTTACGCTCCTACTAAGGAAAACTTTAAGATAAATACTGTTGCTAAAATCCACATGGCAATAGTCGTTTCGTGAGCTTTACCCTGAAAAGCTTTTAACAGAGGAAAGGTAATTAAACCGACAGCTAAGCCATCAGCAATGGAATAACTTAAAGGCATGATCAAGATGGTGAGAAATGAGGGAATTGACTCGGCTGGATCGTCCCAATGGATTTTTATAACACTTCCGATCATCAACACTCCAACCATGACTAAGGCTGGTGCTGTGGCAAAGCTGGGAATGGCAGATAGAAAGGGAATGAAAACTATGGATAGGGCAAATAAAATGGCAGTAACAACGGCAGTCAAGCCAGTGCGTCCCCCTTCCAATAGTCCTGATGCAGACTCAATATAGGTGGTTACTGTAGAGGTGCCTAAGATTGCCCCAGCAGTAGTACCGATTGCATCTGCCATAAAGGCTCGCGACCCATGGGCAAATTCCCCCTTTTGATTGATATAACCTGCTTTGACTCCTAGTCCAGTTAGGGTACCAACGGTATCAAACAGATCCACAAACAGTAGCACAAATAGGATACTCAGTAGTTCCCAGATATTGGTCTGAACTACCTGTGACAGACCTACAAATGCCTGACCAAGTAAATCTCCTGGCCATTGGGGTAAGGCAACAATTCCTTGTGGCCAAGGGGCTATCCCCAAAATCCATGCCAGTAATGCGGTGGCGAGAATACCCCACAGCAGGGCTCCGGTAATGCGTCGAGCGATCAAGGCTGAGGTAATTAGAATCCCGACAATGGTTACTAATGTGGCTGGCTCAGTCAAATCTCCCAAGGTAGTGGTAGTTGCCTGAGACTGAGTAATGATACCTGAGCTATTGAGACCAATATAAGCAATAAATAAACCAATGCCTGTGGTGGTGGCTTGTTTAATGCATTCGGGAATCCCAGTGACAATTTTACGGCGAACTCCAGTAACCGTCAGCACTATAAAAATTAATCCTTCAATGAAAACCGCAGCCAGAGCAACCCGCCAATCTATGCCTAAACCCAACACTACTGAAAAGGCAAAGTAGGCATTGAGACCCATGCCTGGTGCTAGGGAAAATGGATATTTGGCATAGAGTCCCATCACTAAGGTTGCCAAAGCAGCTGAAATCCCGGTGGCAATCACTAATTCCCCAAACAAATCCTTGGGTTGTTGGAGGAAAATGGCATTAGACAAAATATCGGGATTGACCACCAGAATGTATGCCATGGTGACAAAGGTGGTTACTCCCGCCAGAATCTCGGTACTAAGTTTGGCTTGGTGTTGATCAAATTGGAAGAATTTAGCGATCGCGATCGCTAACTCTAAAATCCCTAACCTCTGCTGGCTCCAATCCATCCTTTGAGGATAGATTAGGGGTTGCCTGAAATAACAAAACGACCAACACATACCACAAAACCGCCAACTGCTGTGACCAAAATGCCGATCAATGTCCAAATTTGTGCCTTGCTTGAACCGTTTAATTCTTTGAAATCCGTTGCAATCGCGTTTTGCTTGCTCTCTATTTTTATTAGTGTTTCGTTTATCGTGTTGACATCTTTTTGAAGGCTGTCTAGCTTCCCGTTTATGTCTTTTAAGACTTCCTCTAAGGAGTAAGTAATTGTTATGGGTGTCTCGCTCATGGGTTAAATTTCTATTATAGATATATTTTGCTGATGTCCCCTAGTAGGCAACTAGGGGACTGTCTTTATTATCCACTTTATGCTGACACTGAGTGAAGCCTCTGCAGCTGCTTTGACTGCATTCCGGGAGGAGCCTCGTAACTATTAATAGCGCTCAGCTTCCCTTCCCCTCACTGCTGACTCCCTTCTTGGTTGCAAAATTTAACTAAATTTAACAAAGTTTAAATTTACCATCAAATTAAGCATTATATCAATAAAATACAGTTAATTTTTGTAATAAAGTAAATCATTGATAAATGATTTACTGACAGCTGACGGCTGAAAGTTGACGTCATTTCAGACACCCTTGACTTTTGTTGCCAAATCTTGAAATAATAAAATCTGATTGTAGAATAGCTTAGAGTTGTTCTGTGATTTTGACTGATTTGGTCTTAATCCTCACATAATTTTTTTCAATGAAAATCCAGTATAAATCTCTCGAAAACCCTACATCCTCGGCAAGTGAGCGTCACTCGCCACACCATCAAAAATTTGTCGCTCCGCCACTGGATGATAAGTTTTACGCCGAGAGTTATGAGTTACGCAAGGCAGCTTCGACCATGACAGTTGCTGCCATTGAGTGGTTCCGCAATAATGTAACAGTATTACTGGAGGGAAGTTATTCACCCTCACACCAAGACGATACCTTATCGGTACTCAGTATTGGCAGTGGCGAAGGTGATATTGATCTTGAAATCATACAGAGCCTGATTCCCAGGCTTAATCCACGGTGGAAGCAGTTAAACTATGTAGCACTTGAACCGAATCCGATCCATCGCGGACGCTTTCTAGAACGGCTCGACCAGGCATCTTTAGGCGAAAATGTAGAGGTGTCGGTGCGTGATGACTATTTTGAACCCGGTAAGTTTGAAAGCCAACAGAAGTACGATTTGGTTCTGTTGACCCACGTTTTATACTACTTTGACGAGCCTTACCAAGCAATTCAGAGCGCCCTAACTCAAACCAAGGAAGGCGGACAGGTGGTAATTGTCCACCAAACAGCTACAGGTATCCCTCAAATCCAGCGCGAGCATATGCTGGAAGCAAAAGGTAACCAAAATGAGATGTTCACAGCACAGGACATTAGAAATTTACTGGATACTCAATCTCATCAGCATCAGTATCACCATGTCCATGCTCGCCTGGATGTAACTGAATGCCTCCAAGGCTTTGAAACTGGCGTCAAAATTATGTCCTTTTGTATGGAATGCGATTTGCGCCAGTTTCAGGAAGCCAAATTTTTCAAGATTCTCCAGGCATTTTGGCGGTTGGCTGAGATTGAGGACAGTGGGAAAGCATTTATAAATGAACCGATTGGGGTTTTTGTCTTGCCAGCTCCCAGTGTTACTGTTGAACAAAGAAGTCCAGAAGACCAAGATCCAGTAATTGATTATTGGCAGTTGGCGCAGCGTTTCGACTGGTCGGCTACTTTCTTATCACAATATCATCGAGGAAAATCTTCGTCTGATCTCAGATTACTGGATGTTGCCTGTGGCACAGGGCGCTGGTTGGAAGCTTTTAGTCACTATATCCAACTTGATCAAGGAATTGATAATGTTGTCTACGATTGCTTAGACCCTTGTGGGAGTTCAATTTCTCAAGCGAGTAAAAAAATTCCTCTTCTTTTCCAGCGAGGTAACCAATATGTTAATACAATTCAAGGAGCAAAGCTGGAAAGTAATGCTTACGACCTGTTGTGGTCGATGCACGGCTTTTATATGATTCCACGCCAAGACTTGAAACCTGTGTTGAAAAAGTGTGCTAGTTTGCTGAATGATACGGGAGTTGGATTTATTGGTTTGGCTACTCGTAAATCTTTCTACGTGGATTTCTACGAGCAATACCTGCAAATTTTTAAAGATGGAAAAGGCGAAGGATTTACCTCTGCGGAAGATGTGATCGAGAGTTTGGGTGAATGTGGGATTCAGCATCAAGTCCATAGGATATTCTATGAAGAGCCCATAAAAGCTGATGACTACGCAGCCTTAGAGCATTACATCAAGAATGAGGCAACAGTTAACTGCTTTAACAAGGATAAGGAAGCAGAGCAGTTATCTGAATCAAAAAATATTACCTTGGAAGATTTGCTCTCTCATCCGGAGATGGAACGATATCTAAACTCATTGCTCAGAAACTCCGTCTATTACTTTCCTGAGGAGATCTGGCTGATCTCGTTTAATGGTAGCCAGTGTTAATCGGTTTCTATTTTTTACCAAAGTAAGGAATGCCTGAATTTTCATTCCTTCAAACATCTGCTGTACCCAGCCCAGTAGTACAGCAGTCCTGTTTCCTTTGAATACCGATGTGATCACAAAGCAAAAGACATGGAAGTATGAGTGTACAGATAACAAGCTCTAACATCAGGAATCCGATAGCCAAGTCCTACTCCCAGGATGAACAAAACTTGCGCGAAGACCTTGCTGCTGCTTACCGCTTGGTTCACTACTACGGGATGACGGAGACGATCCATAGCCATATTTCAGTACGCATTCAGTCCGAACCAGCTATATTCCTAATCAATCCCTATGGTATGCTGTTCGATGAAATCCGTGCATCAGATCTAGTGCGAGTTGATGTCAATGGTAACAAAATCGATGCTACAGACGCTGAAGTAAATCAGGCAGGATTCACCATCCATAGCGCCATTCATTTAGGTTGTCCTGATGCTCATGCGATCGCCCACACCCATACTGTAAGTGGCATGGCGGTTGCTGCGATGGAAGAGGGTCTGTTACCCCTTAACCAAGCTTCCATGGAGTTCTATAATCGTGTTGCTTACCATGACTATGAGGGGATATCACTCGACCTTGATGAGCGCGATCGCCTGGTTGCATCCCTAGGACAGAAGAACTGTTTAATCCTGCGGAACCACGGGCTTTTAACTGTGGGTCGAACCGTTGCAGAAGCACTTTACTATATGTACAACCTGAATAAGGCGTGCGAGATCCAAGTCAACGTGCTAGGTACTAGCACCAAGCCGATCCTGCCACCAGCTGAGATTTGTGAACATACAGCCCGCCAGTTTGAGGAGCCAACCTTCCACAACCAGGAGGTCGCCAGGATATGGGCAGCCAATCGCCGTTTGCTTGACCGGCTCGATCCCTCATATCGTCAGTAATAATGGGAACCTCAGTAACCTTGTTCACAATTCACCACATTCTTCAAAGGAAGACCATCACGAAGGCAACGAATAGCATCTACAATTGGTTTTGTCCAGTACTCAGAATCAGTTTGAGTTGCTACATGGGGTGTTATTGTAATTTGAGGGTGTGACCAAAATGGATGATTTTCAGGCAAAGGTTCCCTAGAGAAAACATCCAGACAAGCACCTGAAAGTTGACCTGAATCTAATGCTTCTAATAAATCTTTTTCTACTAAATGTTGCCCCCGTGCAACATTAATCAAATAACTTCCTTTAGGCAAGGCATAAAATGTTTGACGATTAAGAATTCCTTCTGTTTCTGGAGTTAAGGGAAGTAAACACACCAGCACTCGACATTTACTCAAGCAAAGTTTTAACTGGTCTGGTCCATGAAAACACTCTATACCATCGATTTTATTTGGTGTCCGACTCCAACCCCGAATCGGGAAACCAAGAGTCTTGAGTTTCCCAGCAGCATCTGTTCCAAGAACACCAAGACCTAAGATTCCTATAGTACAGGAGCTGGTTTCTGGTAGAGGTAAAGGTTCCCAATGTCGCGTTTTTTGAAATGTTTGATATGTAAATGCTTGTCTGTGAAAACGAAGAACAGCTAACAAGATGTATTCACTCATTCTTGATGTCACACAAGCTTCAACAATACGAACAATTGGCACATTGTGGGGAAGATTGGGGTCTCGTAAAATCTCTTCGACTCCAGCCCCGAAGGAA
This sequence comes from Moorena sp. SIO3E8, assembly GCF_010692445.1. Taxonomy (NCBI): domain Bacteria; kingdom Bacillati; phylum Cyanobacteriota; class Cyanophyceae; order Coleofasciculales; family Coleofasciculaceae; genus Moorena; species Moorena sp. SIO3E8. The sequence continues at coordinate 24,801 of NZ_JAAHHM010000062.1, forward strand.
ATAATTCCCTTAAGCTTGGGAAATTTTTCCATTATTCCTAGAGGAGGCTTCCATGTTAATATGGCTTCTATTTTCTCTGGGTTCTCAACTTCTGGCCAGATATGGACATCAAGCTCTGGTATACTTGCCTTGAGTTCCGTAATCAATAGTTCCAGATTTTCAGCTTCATAAATTATAAGTATTGAAAACATAACTAAAACTCTAAATATGACTACAACAAATCCGAATTTGAGGAAATTATTTGTTTCTGATACCTTCGCCGATATGATCAAAAACAAGCTAATGAAGAAGATGGAAGCTCATCAAGCATCCAATCCCCAAAAAGAACTATACATTATGGCCTGGGGTGACACAACTCAGCCCTTACCACCAACAGTGGTTGACGCTTTAGTGGATGCTGCCACTAAGCTAGGAGATCGGTCAACCTATACAGGATATGGGGAATTTGACGGAAATATTAAGCTGAGAGAGGCGATCTGCAACAACTACTACAAGCCTCGTGGAATTGACCTAAAACCAGAGGAGATTTTTGTTAGTGATGGGGCACAGTCAGTTACTTTTGGTCTTCAGGATCTCTTTGGTATAGATAATGCTATTGCCCTACAAGATCCGATTTATCCCCCATATTTAGAAGCAAATCTGTTGGCAGGTAGAAGTAATATTATCTACCTAGAGTGCAATGATAATAATAATTTTGTTCCAGATATTCCTACATCCAAGGTAGATATAATTTACCTATGTTTCCCTAATAATCCTACAGGAGGAGTTGCCACTAAAGAACAACTCAAAGCTTTTGTTGACTATGCCAGAAGTCACAAGTCTGTGATTATTTTTGATGCTGTTTATAGTGCTTTTATTACCGACCCTAACATTCCTAAAAGTATTTATGAAATAGAAGGTGCAACTGAATGTGCCATCGAAGTTGGTAGTTTTTCCAAAACGGCTGGATTCTCTGGATTAAGATTAGGTTGGTCTGTGCTTCCGGTTGCCCTAACCCTTGAAAGCACTGTGCCAGGAGAGTTGAATGAAATGTTTAGAATTGGTCAATCTATCCGGTTTTGGGGTGCTTCTAATATAGCACAACAAGGGGGCATTGCGGCTTTGTCCGAGCAGTGCCAACAAGAATGCCAAGAAATTGTTAACTATTACCTGGAAAATGCGAGAATTCTCAAGGAAGGTTTAGAAGCTTTTGGACTGACCTGTTTTGGTGGCACTAATAATCCCTATATATGGGTCAAAGGAGCGGAGGGAATGAGTTCTTGGGACGTCTTTAACCAACTGTTGTTTAAAGCAGGAATTGTTGGCGTACCTGGTAGCTTATTTGGTCCGAGTGGCGAAGGTTTCTTACGTCTAAGTACTTTATGTAGCCGAGAAGATATAGAAAAGGCCATAGACTTCGCGGCAGTTGTCGGGAACAGAGAATAGCAATCCAGCGCCTTAATCAGGGAGTTTCCCTCTTCTCCCCACACTCTTCTCCCTACTCCCTACTCCCTATTCCACCCGATTCCACATCCGTTGAATTTCCCCAATCACCTCAGAATTTGGTGGTGCCAAGGTTTTTAAATTAGGGTCAGTTTTTGCACCGGGAATACGTTTTGTCCAAGGACTGCCGGACACCGATTGCAAATTAATACCTCCAACTACAGGACGAAAACCGTATTGCACAAAGGTTTTTTGTTGTTCTGGAGCAGTTAGGAATTGGAGGAATTTCCGTGCTGCTTTTACCTGTTGCGAGTTCACATCTCTACGGACAATGGCTGCTGTCGAAACCGTTTCAATGGTGGGATTAAAATAATAAATCTGATAGGGCTTGCTTTGAGTCTGGGCTGCTTGTTCCCAACGGTAGAGGGCAATGCTTTCATATACAGTAGCAACATCTGCCTCATTGGGGCCACGGGTAATAAACTCTTGCAATAGAGTGTCCGTTGAGCGTGGCGGTTGATAGACAGACCGCTTGACTAAACCGAACAGAGACTGGGTTTCCGGGCTATTAAAATTAGTTGGGGATAAGGTTGCGCCCCCAGAATTACTCTGTGTCCAAAGACTTAAGGTCAGTTGTCCGCTATTGGAACGATTAGGATCGGTAGTGACAAAGTCAAAACTACCCCAGTTAGGATTGCCTCCAATCTCCTGCCAATTGCGCTTTTTCATGGCATTTTCCAGTCTTAACCATTGAAAACGACCATCGGGAAACAGAACTTGTCCCCGTTCTGGCCAAGCAATACCTACTAATAGGGTTTTGGCAATGGGTTGGGGGTTATCATAAAAGGGTTCACTAGGGTTTTGGGCTTGCCAGCGGACGCTTAACTCATTCAACAAAACCCCATTAGCGGGAATTAAAATTGTGGGTTTAAAATCATTCTTTTCATCGAGATAGCGATTGACTAATTCCTGGGAGCCTTGGAATTTAAATTCGATGTTAATATTAGAATGGGTTTCTTCAAAACGTTTTTCGAGAACAGCGAGGGGTTCTTGCAATTCTGTTCCAGTGACGACATAAAGGGTTTGTTGTAACCCTGGGAAAGGAGCGTAGGCAATGCCTAGGGAAACAGCGATAATCCCCAGGGATGTAATTGTTTTAGTGGTTTTATTATCCATTTACTCTAGCGGTTTGCGACTTTATTGAGTTTTCTGATTTTTTAGGGAACAGGGAACAGGGAACAGGGAACAGGGAAGAGAGAAGAGGGAATAGGGAACAGGGAACAGGGAACAGGGAACAGGGAATAGATCAGTTGGTATTAAACTTAAGTTATTTACAGCAGTTTGCAATTGGGTATTGAAAACCGCTATAGCTGATAGCTGACAGCTGATAGCTGATAGCTGAATGCTTACTATCAAGTTAAGATAGGAAAAGAGCCATATTGTCTTGAAAACCTGCCAATTCGGTACTGAGGGAGCGCAATTCTTCCAAGGTTTGGATATCTTCTAAATTGCTTGTGCGCAGGCGATTCTGCAACTGTTGTAAAACTCCCGCAGTATCAGTAATCAAAGTAGCTAGAGCAATCACCTGGGCTTGTCTGGCATCTTCCCCTTGTCTGGCCAGGGTAATGTTGTGCTGCAAGCTGGTGGCTAATTGCTGTAATTGTTGTCTGGCGACTCCAGAACTCTTAGTTTTTTTCGCCTCTACCTCTTGCAACTGCTGCTGTAACTCGGTTACCGAAAGCAGGGAGTCGGTACCATGGAGACGTTGGGAGAATTGGTCAATTTTGCTGGGTAATTCCAAAGCGCGATTGACCGAAGGTCACGCTACGCGATCGCATGCAAATTGAATAGTAGAAAGTAGCTCCATTTCGGTGGTAGCAAGGGCAAGTTTTTCCGATTCTGAGCGCAGGCTTTCTGCTTTCTGAGCAATCAGTTGAGCCTGTTGTCGTACCTGTTGTAATTCCCTTTCCAAAGCAGGGTTTTGTAGGGTCGGGGGTCGTTGACTGTCTTTTTGCTTAAGAACAGTGGCACCAGCCACCGTGACCACTCCTGCTAGGGGTATAGCAATGGGGCTAGGAAGTCGAGCAACTCGTACTGCGATCGCTAGGACTACACCTCCTGCTAAGACCGCTAGGGGATAATGAAGAGGATTTGCAAACGTTAACATGGGTTGCCTCATGGGTAATCAGCGACTGATAATTTACTTAAACTGTATAGCGTTAACTCTTCTAATGAGGTACATGTAATTTTTTTTCCTGCTCCCTGCTCCATGCTCCCTGCTCCCTAAAACCAAGTAATTTGTACTTCATCCAATTGATAACTGCTATAATTGACTTAAAACTCAACTTGTAAATCTCCGATCAACTTAGAAATCGTTTCGGGATTGCCCTGACGATAATAGCCCCCATTTAGTTCAGCAATTGTTTGCAATACTTTAGGACTAAATTCTCCTTGTTTGCCGTAACCGACGGTGAAAAAAGCAATACTTTCATCCGCTTCAAAGTTACTGCTTTGTAATTGTTTGGAGAGGTTATCGAGAGTAATTTCCGAGCCAGAATCATCACCATCGGTCAAAATCAACACCGCATTAATCGCGTTTGTTTTAAAATTTTGTTTTAACCAGTTCCGAGCAAAAAGAGCACTATCATATAATCGAGTTCCTCCCCCAGCTTTCAGACTACCAATAAATTTTATCCCCTCAGCTTTTCCTTGGGGTGTGCCTTCCACCATAAAGGGCTGCTTAATCTCATTACTGAAAGGAATAATCGCTATCTTTTCCCTTGAACCGATATTCTGCACGTAGTTCAGTAACGTATTCTGCACAGCCGAGAGTTTCTCACCTCTCATAGAACCGGAAACATCTACGACTAAAGCAACTTGGGAAGGTTTTTTGGCGTAGCTTTGCCAACTTTGCAACATCGCTTCTACCACTTCCGGTTTAGGAGGACGGTAGGAATCGTATTGAGGATTGGCTTGTACCCCAAATTCAGAGGAAAACTTACTGCCAAGGGGCACCCCTGGAATCCCTGGACGTAAGCCCAAGTCTACCGCAATTTTTTGGGTTTCTGGTTGCCGTAGGAATTCAATAACTTTTTCCCCTGCTGCTTTTTCTTTGTCACTCACCCATGGGGCATTGGGGAGGATGGCGCGAATGTTGGAACTAAAGGTAGCAGAAGGATAAACCGCTTGATAGTTAACCGTATTATTACCTTGACTGTTGGCAGAAATCACTAAGGATTCGTAGACAGAGCCCACAGAAGCCCAAAAGGGACCGTTGTTCACCATCGATTTCGCTAAAGACCCCGTAGATTTGCCGTAACGGGTGATTTTGTTTTGGATTTTCTGAACCCGATCTTGGTATTTTTTTACATCAGCTATGGTGAGTTCTTCAGGACGCTTACCGGAAACCGAAGCAAATTGAGCCACTAGGGTTTGCAAGCCAGAATTGGAACGGGTTGGGGCGGTGTGAACGTAGGTTATTGGTAAAGCAGCCGCCTTGGGGTCTAGATCCTGGTGATTTTTCGCCTCTACCAAGGAAACATAGAGATCGTCCACTGCTGCTAAACTTCCGGCTAAATCAGCTTGGGTCATAAAAACCATCGGACTGTAAGCAAGCAGAGGTGATTCAGTTAAATCTGGGATATAGTTCTGTCCTGGAAAAATTTTATTAATCTGGAATATCAGCTGACTCTGGTAAATTTCTCCATCGACAGAAATTAAAGTAGGAAATTGGGAATCTTCAGGAGCGATCGCACCAGATTGCAATTGTTTAGTAAGATTAAGAACTTCCTCCACCACATCCCCACTTCCTTTAGTATCGCAGGTTAGATAAAAGGGAGTACCATCCTCTAGTTTAGGCTGGGAGTTATTGAGTTTGGTGGCAGCGCGATTGACCGAAGGTCACGCTACGCGATCGCAAAAATCTTTTAAGTCACTCCCTGCCAGAAAGCGAATTTCTAAACCTCGATTAACTGTTTGGTTGATTGTTTGACTAGTCTGACAAGCACCAAGGAGCAAGAAAACAGAAGAGACCGGTACCAAAGATAGTTTCCAAGAGATTGAAGGGAAAATCTTGGGGAGATTGCTATAATTAAACATTACACATCCCTTAGTTTTTGAATCTAAGATCAATCACCAATTAAATCATAACACGTTTGATTCATAAAAAAAATCTGTTAAAATGGTATTTTTTTATAGGGTGTGATAAGATAGAATAGGCTTCCAGTATTTGGTGAAAATTTTTCCTATGATTCAGCAGATTCAGCCCACCACCGATGACATCTTATATCCCGAAAGTGACGGCAAACCAATGGCCGACAATACCCTTCAATTTGAACTAATTACCACCATTAAGTATGGCCTGGAAGTCCACTTCAAAGATGACCCCAATGTATTCGTTGCCGGGGATTTGTTGTGGTATCCAATACAAGGACAACCCAAAATCAACCAAGCCCCCGATGTGATGGTAGTGATCGGTAGACCCAAAGGGCATCGACGTTCTTATAAAACCTGGGTTGAAGATAATCTTAATCCCCAAGTCACCTTTGAAATAGCCTCCGAAACCAACACCATCAAAGAATTAGAAGAGGATAAACTCAAGTTTTACCAGACCCATGGAGTAGAAGAGTACTATCTCTATGATCCAAATAGAGCAAAACTAAAAGGTTGGTTGCGTTCATCAGAAAAACTAGAACCCATCCCTCAGATGCTTGGTTGGGTGAGTCCCCGTTTAGGAATTACCTTTGAGTTAGTAGCATCGGAATTGGTGCTGTATTATCCCAATGGTGAGCCTTTTGCTAGCTATTTAGAAATTAGTGAGCAAAGAGATATGGCTCAACAAGAGGCAGAGCTCGAAAGGCTCGAAAAAGAACAAGAACGCCAACGGGCAGAACAAGCGGAGCAAGCTTTAGAGCTTGAACGAATTCGTATGAAAGCATTGCTAGAGCAATTAAAAGCAAAAGGGATAAATCCCGATGATTTTGACCTGTAAGCTATTTGATTGATAAGTTTAAACCATACCGATACCCCCTAATTCAAATCCAGAGCCGCCTCTAAAATTTGACTTTTCTGCTGTTCTAATTGACGCACCTTTGATTCATCCCCTAAAGCCCGATAACTGACTTGGGCTTTTTCCAACCACTGTAAAGCTTCATCTTTACTGTCAAGAGTTAGGCTAATAATTACTAAGCGCTTTTGTATTTCCGCTTGACTGTTTAAATCTGATGCTGCTTGAGCGAGTTCTAAACCTTTGAGGTAACGCTCCTTTGCCAGTCGATTTAATCCCACTTCTGTGTAGGTATCCCCTAGCAGTTGATAGGTGGCTACCAAAGTATTACCATCTTTGATGCTTTGTTCGAGTATATCAATAGCATCATATTTCATATTTTCGCTGATGTAAAAATGGGCTAGGGCTAAGGAATTTGCTTCTTCACTTAACTGTTTTTGCTGGAGTTCCTCTACTTCTTTTAATAGGGTGGTAGCTTTCTTTTCATCAAGTATCCAAAAACCCAATTCCCCTTCCTCTATAGAACGTTTACCTTTGTCAGTTTCAACAATTAACGAATAATAACCAGGTGCTAGAGGTTGTTCCCCTGAATAAAGAATTTCTGTCTCCCTAGTGTAGGTTTTCCAGTCTAGATCTGATGCTTGTCCACGAATCCTAACAGAGTAACGTTCTGCACCTTCAACCTGATGCCAGCGTAGGGTGGGTCGGTTGTCGAGTAAGGATGTGTTCCTCGGACTTAATAGGTAAGGAATGTTTTGATTATTTGCTGCCCTAGTAGGAGCGTTTTGATTATTTGCTGCCCTAGTAGGAGCGGTATAATCCTCTGAATGAATTATTCTACTATCTCCGGTGGTAGGACAGCCTTCATTAACGATGGATGTTTTTCCCGGTTCAGGTTTCCAGGTTGTCCAGTTGGAACACAGCACTTCAACGGTAGCATTTGAGCCTACCAACAGCCTATCTTCCCCCCTGAGTACATTACCAATAGAAGCTGGTTGAAAATTTGACCAATTGGGCTTCTGGAATTTGACTTGACCTGGAGGAGCCAAGGCGATAATTAGATTAAAGCTTCGTATTTGAGGCAGGGCAGGTTTGACGAAAGGGACTGCCACACCTAGCCCCAATGCAAAGGCAATTAAGGTTTTCCATTGTTTTGACCACATGATTGATTTTCCTCCTTTAATTTTTGATGAGCTAAGCCCAGCCACAGATCCTCATCAGGATTAGCACTTGACCCCAATTGACAACATTTTTGCCACTGGGTAAGGGCTTTGGTTTTCTGGTTTTGTCCTTGATAAACCTGAGCTAATAAGCAGTGGGCTGAACCGCGATTGCTGATTTTTTCAATACCTTCTGGACTACTGCCTAAAGAGACCGCGCTCCGGAGAATTGGTTCTGCTTGCTCCTCTCGCCCTTGCTTGAGTAAAGCCCAACCCAAGTTTTTCATCAGGTCGTATCGAACTTTGATGCTTGCTTGCCCAGCCCCGGCTAAACCTTTGAAGAGTAAGGGGATAGCTAAGGAGGGTTTGTTGTTAAGAATATGCAAGCGACCTAAGTTGTTATAAGCTTTAACAAAACCGCCTTTTACGGCGAATTGGTATTGAGTTCTGGCTTTGTCAAACTGTTGTAAATTTTCGTATACTACAGCTAAGTTGTAGTGAGCTTTGACATTATCAGGATTAAGGGCTAAGGCTTGCTGATAGTGGGCTTCAGCACTGGCGAGTTGACCCTTGTTATAGTTTTCAAAACCTCTTCTATTAGAAAAATTAGAAAAATTGGGCAGATAAAAGTGAAAACCTAGTAAGATTAGCAGTAATAACTCCGTCGCCCCGAGCTGGGCTTCCCCATGAAAATGCTTGGGAATACCCAGTCGGATTAATAATTTATCAAATCCTTCTTTTCCGGTTTCCGTTAGTTCGCTTATCGCTTGTAATAAGGTCAAAAGACTGGGAAAAGCAATTGCTACTGCTCCCGCAAATCCAGTGCCTGCTATCAGAAAACGAGGCAGAAGGTCGATTAACAAGCCAAGATTCGCCGTCCAGCCAGCAATGCTCAATCCTCGCCATAACCAATCCCACCATTGCCAGCGGGCAAGCTCCGTTTCTGTTTCTAAATGCCACCACCAAGCTGTGTCTGGGGGTTCCAAACTAGTTCGCCAGCTAGAAAAATCAATAACCTTGCTGATCTGCCAAGCATTTTGTTTGAGGCGCACATCCAAGGCAACAAGGGTTTTTTGTTGGTGATAAGAAGGGTAAACTTTTGCCTGACCAGTAGCGTGAACAAAATCCCTAGCATTTAAAACTGCAATAATTTGCTCTTCAGACATCGGTGATGCTGAATCTTCCAGGTTATCAAGGGCTATTTCGTAAGTCTTGAGAGCCTCATCTAAGGGAGGAGTATTCATTTACTTTGTGGGTCAAAGATGTAAAAATTAAACTTAATAAACTTAATTGTTCTTGCAGCTTATATAGTTGATTTTATAGATTTGTACTACTAAGCTCGAAAAGCTTGACTGTAAGCAGTCAGCCGTCAGCCGTCAGCCGTCAGCCGTCAGCCGTCAGCCAAGGGCATAAGCTGATCGCTGATAGCTGATAGCTGATAGCTGATTTTTCAGTATCTATAGACTTATCCGGCTAACCACCAAAAGTTATGCAGGAAACTTTCAATACCAGGTTGATCTCCCACAGGACTTACCCACCAAGACCCTTAACATCCCGTTTCTCCTTATAAGTCAAAAGCTGAAATCGGTATATAGCATTTCTTAAATAGGTGAGGTACACAAGTTGTGGATTAATGGAAATAGGGAATAGGGAACTAGGGAATGACTTTTTTGAAGTGTCGTCTGTTGCTTGATGTACTTTTGCTGCTCCAATATCAGCCATACCAACTGCTCCCTTGCCAGTTGTTTGAGGGCTTTTGGCTCTAGCTTGTTCAGTGCGAGTTTTCTGCTCATGCTGTTAGGTTACCGATTTTTTCAGTTTTGTCAACCCCCCTCACCTGAATTCTTACAATTAAACTTAATTGTTCTTCCAACTTATATATTTTATTTTATAGATTTGTACTACTAAGCTCGAAAAGCTTGACTGTAAGCATTCAGCGGTCAGCCGTCAGCGGTCAGCCGTCAGCGGTCAGCCGTCAGCCAAGGGCATCAGCTGATAGCACCTCAAGTAACGTGGCACAGGCTTTGGCCTTGGCCTTTAGGCCACGCGGGGCGCGTTTGGCCACGCTGTGCGAACGACGCTGTGACGTAGCGCATTAGCTGATAGCTGATCTAGGGGTAATTGCAGCTGGCTCACATTTTTTTGTTCCCGCTTTTTATTGTAGGGCGCAGGCTAAGTAGTAACAACCGTTAACATCAGCCTTGCAATTGGGTTGAGTGCGGGGCCAGTCTCTACATTGACAAGCAATTGGCAATTATTGACAATATAGCTATAAACAAGTAGTAAGCAACTAAGTATCCCAATGGAGACAATGAACATTGCCCTGCCCTCTCAGATGAAAGAGTTTATTCAAGCTCAGGTAGCCTTAGGGGGTTATAGCAGCACTAGCGAGTACATTCGAGAGCTAATTCGAGCTGACCAAAAGCAGAAAACTAGATACGCCCTAGAAATGGAAATTCTCAAAGGACTAAGTAGCCCAGAGCCAACACCAATGACAGCTGACGATTGGGAAGATATTCGGGCCAATATCAGACAGCGGTTTGACCAATCCGGGAAATAACTGATACATAGGATAATTACAGCGTTTCTCATATTAATTAGGTACAAAGGATTTTTTCCCGACTCCCGACTCCCGATTCCCGACTCCCGACTCCCGACTCCCGACTCCCTAAAAAAAAATCGGTCAAGTTTGGGTTAACCCCAATCCTTGACCGAATTCTGTACTTTAACGTTCCACAAGTACAGCTTAAAATCGATAATTTCAGATCTCAATTATGCCATGATTACCGAGTTAGTCAGCAACTGCTGAAAAGCAATAACATCCCAACTCATTTTGCTTCATGTTGCTTCATCCTCCTTCACCAAACATCCTTCACCATTCCTGATTTGCCAGGGGGCAACCCTGGCAAACTCCTATCTTAATCTACGTAAAAGTATCGAATCAAAAATGTCATAACCTCACCAGGCTTTCCCATAGGCTCCGGAGTGCTCCACTCCTCCGGCTCCGCATACTTAAGGGAATAAATGGCATTAATTGTTTTGCGAACCTTTTCAGGAGAACCGATCAAAAGGAGCTTGGCTTTCTTGGGTAAGGCACCTTGGTTGTCGGAAGGAGGAAAATTGTTACTCATCTGAAATTATCTCTTGAGTTTGTTTACATTATTAATTTATCAATAAATAAATATATTGTCAAGGGGTTTTAGAAATTTTTTTTTATTAGGAAATCGGGAATCGGGAATCGGGAATCGGGAATCGGGAATCGGGAATCGGGAATTGGGAGTTTTGAATCTAATTCCCCCCTTTTTTAAGGGGGGTTAGGGGGGATCTATGTACCTAATTTCAAAAGTGACATGCTCCCCGGCATACCGACATCAAATTAACTATAAAATAGGAGTTTTTTGTCTAGATTTTTAATAAAATTACTGGTCTGGTGGGCAGTGCCTAATACCAATTCAAAACCTCACAATCCTGTTGGTTCGCACTGCCCACCCTACATCTACATATATAGGTCTGGTGGGCAGTGCCTAATAACAATTCAAAACCTGAAAATCCTGTTGGTATCCACTGCCCACCCTACATCTACATATACTGATCTGGTGGGCAGTGCCTAATACCAATTCAAAACCTCACAATTGTGTTGGTTCGCACTGCCCACCCTACATCTATATTTTTGATAAGATTACTCCTCTGGTGGGCAGTGCCTAATAACAATTCAAAACCTCACAATCCTGTTGGTACGCACTGCCCACCCTACATCTACATATACTGATCTGGTGGGCAGTGCCTAATACCAATTCAAAACCTCACAATCCTGTTGGTACGCACTGCCCACCCTACATCTACATATACTGATCTGGTGGGCAGTGCCTAATACCAATTCAAAACCTCACAATCCTGTTGGTTCGCACTGCCCACCCTACATCTATATTTTTGATAAGATTACTCCTCTGGTGGGCAGTGCCTAATACCAATTCAAAACCTCACAATCCTGTTGGTTCGCACTGCCCACCCTACATCTCTATCCCCATCTCCCCATCTCCCTATCTCCGCATCTCCCCATCTCCCCATCTCCCTATCTCCCTATCTCCCTATCTCCCCATCTCCCTATCTCCCCTGCCTATAAAGCAAATCGATAATTGCCATGAGTTTTTTTAAAGTTAATGTATTTATTAATAAATTATTAATATTAAGTTAAAGGCTTATGTTTCTGGGGGTTGTGCCTTGACCATAGACTTAAGTAAATGATTTTAGTAAGATCATTAAATAAATCTAATGGATGTATTTGCAGTACAGTAAAAAGTAGTTACCTACATGTAATGTAACAATTACCTAAATGTAATTTAACAATGCAACTAACTAACCAAATTCACTTTCGTAACATTAGGGGGGATATTTTTGGTGGCCTAACCGCCGCCGTTATCGCCCTCCCCATGGCTCTTACCTTCGGTGTCGCCTCCGGTGCTGGGGCAGAAGCTGGTTTGTGGGGTGCTGTATTAATCGGCTTTTTTGCTGCGGTATTTGGGGGTACTCCCACGCTAATTTCTGAACCCACTGGCCCCATGACCGTGGTGATGACAGCGGTAATTGCTAACCTCACCGCTGCTAATCCAGACAACGGCTTGGCTATGGCATTTACCGTGGTCATGTTAGCCGGAATTTTTCAAATTCTGTTTGGCTTTCTGCGCCTAGGCAAATACATTACGTTGATGCCCTACACCGTCATTTCCGGTTTTATGTCGGGTATTGGCATCATACTAATTATTTTGCAAACTGCTCCTTTCTTGGGTCAAGGTAGCCCTAAGGGTGGTGTAGTTGGCACAGTTACTAGTTTGCCCACACTGATAGCAAACATCAACCCGATTGAAACTGTTTTAGCGGTTTTGACGGTAGCAATTCTTGTTTTGATGCCCCGCAAATGGAAACGCATCTTACCACCCCAGTTGGTAGCCTTAATTCTGGGAACAGTTTTGTCTTTGGTATTTTTCTCTGGGGTAGATATTCGCCGTATTGGAGAAATTTCTGTTGGTTTGCCTAGTTTGCGTCTGCCGGTGTTTACCACTGAACAGTTACAGTTAATGGTGGTTGATGCTTTGGTGCTAGCTACACTGGGCTGCATTGATGCATTACTAACGTCCCTGGTGGCTGATAGTTTAACCCGCACCGAACATGATTCTAATAAAGAGTTGATGGGTCAGGGTTTAGGTAATTTAGTATCCGGTTTATTTGGCGGTATTCCTGGCGCTGGCGCAACCATGGGAACTGTGGTTAATATCCAAGCCGGGGGTAGGAGTGCCCTTTCTGGTATTGCCCGTGCTTTAGCGTTACTAGTAGTTGTGCTTTGGGCGGCTCCCCTCACCAAAACGATTCCCCTTGCTGTTTTGGCTGGTATCGCCCTCAAGGTAGGTATTGATATTATTGACTGGGGTTTCCTCAAGCGTGCCCATAAAATTTCTTGGAAAGCATCCCTGATTATGTACGGGGTGATTTTACTCACTGTTTTTGTTGACTTGATTGTGGCCGTGGGAGTAGGAGTATTTATTGCCAATATCCTCACCATTGAGCGTCTTAGTGCTCATAGAGCAGACAGTGTTAAAGCGATTACCTATGACGATGAAGAAATTCAGCTTTCCCAGGAAGAAAAAGTACTATTGGACCAAGGTGACGGTCGTATTGTACTCTTTCATCTCAGTGGACCGATGATTTTTGGGGTTGCCAAGGCAATTTCCCGTCAACACAATGCCATTGAAGGTTTTGATGTGCTGATTCTCGATTTCAGTGATGTACCTATTTTAGGTGTTACCGCTACCCTAGCATTGGAAAATGCTATTCAAGAAGCCTTAGATAAAGGTCGTGAAGTATTTATTGTAGGGGCAACAGGCAAAACCAGAAAGCGCTTACAAAGCTTGGATATCTGGCAGCAGATTCCACCCCAAAACCTAGAAGTTAGTCGTTTAGAAGCACTGCGGTTGTCTCGTACCATGGTGAGTAACTCTCAAAATTATGCCCCAAGTCAGGGAAAAGCTAATTTTGATTTATCAGCTGAGATATAAGTTTTATTGAGGGATTTTCAGCTTTTCCTTAAACAAACCTGATTAATCAATTAGCAAACGTTACAAATGAGAAAGAATTTGCGTTAGTTACTTAATCCCTAGTCAGTTTAGCATAGAAGCGTTGAATGTTTTAAACGTTCAACGCTTCTGACTTTTTGATAACTTTTGATAGTTGTTTAGTTAACAAAAATAAAAATTATTTAAAATAAATTCAAATATTGAAGTCTTGCATAAATAGCCAACAACAGGGTGATAAGTACTATAGCGTTTATAGGATTTATGAGGTACGCTTCTAAACCTCAAAGTCCCCCTTGATAAGGGGGATTTAGGGGGATCTATTTGTACCTCATAGCATAGAGTGAGCCGTAGTGAGCCGTAGGGTGGGCAGTGGATAAGACCAATTGAAAAGCTGACAATCGCTTTGCTAGCCACTGCCCACCCTACCTCAACGTTTGCCTCTTGCCTTGCCCTAATATTCCCAAAACATTTTTACTGACATGATTGCTCAAGAATTTGATGAGTTTTACCCCTCCCGTCCAGTTCTGAGTGTAGTCTCTGGAGTAGACTCAGAATCAGAGTTAGCTTGGATACAAGCAAAAGAGTATGCTGATCAAGTTGTCTTCAAAAATACAGGCAAACATCTCAGTGACATTGAAACGAAAGTACTTCAGGGTTCCTGGGAAGGGAAAACCTATGAGCAAATCGCCAATAGGTATGGCTACAGTGCTGAGTATCTTAACAAAGATATCGGCAACAAATTATGGAATAAGCTCTCAGAAGCCTTAGGAGAAAGGGTTACCAAAAAGAGTTTCAAACAAGCACTGAAAAGAGCATGGAAAAAGTGTCAAGGTAAATCAGTGGGCACCAATGGAGAGCAGCAAGCATCTGAGCCGCTAACAACGCTACCATTTCCGTCGGGTTGGGTGGCGCTGGATTCACCTCTTTATGTGGAGCGAGACAGCATCGAATCTCTCGGTTACGATACCGTTATTATGCCTGGTTCCCTGATTCAGATTAAAGCACCAAAGCTAATGGGAAAAACCTCCTTAATGATGAGGATTCTAGCTCATGCTCAATCCCAGGATTTTCAAACGGTGTATTTAGATTTGAATAGTGTAGACCGAGCCATTTTAACGGATTTAGATAAATTCCTACGCTGGCTCTGTTTGAAAGTTGGTCGGCAGTTAAAGTTAGACAATCAATTAAATGATTATTGGGATACAGAGATTTTGGGTAGTAACGATAACTGCACAGTCTATTTTGAAGAGTATTTACTGGCAGAAATAGATTGTCCCCTGGTCTTAGCATTGGATGAAGTCGATCGAGTTTTTCCCTACCCCGAAGTAATAGAAGACTTTTTAGGGATGCTGCGCAGCTGGCATGAGAAAGCCAAGATTTCAGATATCTGGAAGCAACTGCGGCTAGTGATAGCACATTCTACAGAAGTTTATATTCCCTTGGACTTAAATCAATCTTCCTTTAACGCTGGGATTCCAGTAGAGTTGCGAGAGTTTGACCAACAGCAGGTAAAAAATTTGGCTCAGCTCCATGGACTAAATTGGGAGAATGCCCAGATAGAGAAATTAATGACAATGGTATCTGGTCATCCCTATCTGGTAAGGTTAGCGATGTATGAAATTGGCTCTGGCAAGGTAACATTCCAGCAGTTGTGGCAAGATGCACCAACAGAAGCAGGTATTTATAGCAACCATTTGCGGCGACATTTAGAAACACTGCAACAATCACCAGAGTTGCTTCAGGCCCTCAAGAAAGTTGTCACGTCATCCGAGCCAGTGGAACTAAATCCCATAGAGATTTACAAACTACACAGTATGGGGTTGGTAGAGCGACAGGGTAACTATGTTCTCGCTGCAATTTGTACCGGGAATATTTCTACCAAGTTCTAGCTTTTAGGTAAGCATCTGCGCTACGCGCACGCTGCGCGAACAGCTGTCAGCTATCAGCTAATGAAACAGCAAACATGAATGGCAGATATTTTTGGTAATAGCAATCCTAATGTGCTACCTGGCACAAACAACAGCGACAGAATCTTTGGTTTGGGTGATGATGATCAACTGCGTGGTGGAGGTGGATACGATCGGCTATTTGGCGATCGCAATGCTCCAGGAGAGCAGCCTATAATTATTATCCCCGGAAATGACACCCTTTGGGGAGGTGGCGGCACTGACGAACTGTTTGGCGATGCTGGTAATGACTTCCTCGATGGTGGCAATGACGATGACTCTCTTGAGGGTGGCATAGGTAATGATACTCTGCTTGGGGGTGATGGCAATGATACTCTCGTTGGTGTTAATCCCTTGGCAATAACACCCGGTTTTGATGAGATTGACTCCCTAACTGGTGGTTCTGGAGGAGATCTATTTGTGCTTGGTGATGCTAATCAAGCTTACTATGACCATCTAGGCGAGAGTGATTTTGCTATCATCACAGATTTGAATCTGTTTGAGGATAGTATTCAACTCAACGGAAATCCTGCTCGCTATGAATTGCAAGAAGAAACCGTCATCCTTGATTCTGGAGATGTGATTCAGGGACTAGGAATTTACGCTATCCAAGAAAGTTCCGGTTCAAATGATTTGATTGGTTTGATAGAAAACTCCCCCATAGGTCTGGATTTGAACGATTCTGTATTTAATTTCGTTTAGTTTCTATTGAACCAAACTTGATAGAGTGCGGTCTGAACTTGACTCAGATCGCCTCTTTAAGCACAACAGAAATCGATGTTGCCAGAATTTAAATTCTAGGTTCGCTGTCAATCATATCATCAAGGACTACAAAGTCAGAATTATCAATTTTTTCTATAAGACTGTGTCTATCTCCATTAGCTTTGATCGCATTTTCTGAACCACCATGAATATTGGCTATTGACACTCCCCGGCCTAAAGGCGCGGGGATTCTTGGATCAACGACTCGTCTTACTCAGCCTGACCGGAATCAGGAAGAGCAGAGGACAAATCTCCCCCAGCGTTCGGATCAATGATCCAGGTTCCGGTGTGCCCCACCGTACCCAAGGCTCTGTTAAGGATATTGATTGCAGCGTTGTGATCGCGATCTAGTTGACACCCACATTTACAAGTGTGAGTTCGAGTTGATAATGATTTTTTGACGACCTCGCCGCAATCAGAGCAGTTTTGGCTAGTATAGGCTGGGTTTACTGCAACAGTGACCTTGCCTAGTTTAGTACCAAAATTCTCCATCCATTTCCGAAACTGATACCAACCTGCATCATTAATAGGTTAGAGTCGATGCCTAGGTATTACCCTAGGGCACCTCTCCTTCAAATCCGTGCATGAAACTTTGGCCTCACACGGCTCCTAGATATCCTAGCTTTTAAGCTTGCTCCCGTGGATGAGTTGGTGACAACTCTGGTGTACGGCCATTAGGTTCTTAGGCTTCCAATTGTCGTGGTTTCCATCAATGTGATGAA
>NZ_JAAHHM010000063.1:0-41655 GCF_010692445.1 Moorena sp. SIO3E8
ATCCGCAAAAACCAGTTGGCAGCCGTACCACTCCGACTTATATTCGACCTGGCGACGAATTTCATAAAGAGCGGCATCGGCTATAGCACCTGCGTGCTTTGTGGTTTTTCAACAGACCGGAAACATTCAAATTTTCTAACCCAATGACTGCGTGGTTCTTGCAAAGCCAAGAGGTTAATTTATGGATTGCATCTTTCCGGATGTTAGCGATGCGTTGATGAACTTTCGCTAATTTCAGCTGAGTCTTATTTCTGTTGTTAGAACCTATCTGTCTTCTAGATAGTTCTCTTTGAAGTCGGGCTAGTTTATTTTGAGCTTGCTTGTATGCTCTGGGATTATGAAATACAGTCCCATCCGAACAGGTAGCTAAAACTTTAACTCCCACATCAACACCCAGATATTCTCTAGACTTTGGGGTAGATTCCGACTCAAATTCGTAGGCTACAGAGATATACCAAGAATTAGCTACTCGACTGATTGTGACTCGCTTAGTCTGGATTTCGGGTAGAGGTTCATAGGTGCTAACCCATCCAATAAAGGGGAGTTTTAATCGAGTTCCTGAAAACTCGATCACCTTCCCACAGTTATCCAGGGTAAAGCTATCATTTCTACCTTTTTTCTTGAATTTCGGATGTTGAGCCGTACCTTTGAAAAAGCGATTGAATGCTTCTCCTAAGTGCATGAAGACGAATTGATAAACCCTAGAACTTAAGGTAGCTTGCCAGGGATATTGAGGCTTCACATGATTGGTGTAGAACTTTTTAAGCTTGTTAGCGGAAGGTTTTAAACCGGCTTGATAAGCTTCGTTCCATATATTTAAAGCCCAATTCCAAACCCATCTTGAATAGCCGGCGTGTTGAGCCATCAAGGTTTTTTGTCTGTTATTCAGTTTTAATTGGGTCTTGAAGGCTCTTTGCATAAGTCTGGCACACTATTGGTTTAAGCTACTTAGTCCCCGAACTACAGTTAACAACATACTTATAGTATCGCGTTGTACCGCGAATTTTTAACTAAGTTACTCCTCTCTGCAAAACTGCTTGGTTAAGCTGGGTAGGAATGCTGAGGAGGATCAGTACTTGGGTAAAGTATAGTACAAAAGTACTTATTTGTAAAGAAATTATCTGAAAGGAACTAGTGAAATTTTCTGATAGCTTCGCTTTCCGTTCTCCGTAGGAGACGCGGGGCGCGAACGGGCGCGCACCTGTTGCTATGGGTATGAATCTTGGCATGGGCTACCCACTAGGAAATACTTTTGTTCAGGATTTAACTAAAATTGATTATATAGAATCAGCAAAAGCCTTGATCAGTCACTAGGAAACAATCAAGAGCATGATATGAAAAATTATTAATTTATTAACGATTACCGATACAATGAACTCATCTACAATCAATTCCCTATTCTCAGAAGCAATTGTGTCGGTTGCTGGGTTAACCGACTATATCCAAGAGTTGTTAGAGGAAGATAACCAACTCCATAGAGTTTGGGTGATTGGAGAAGTTTCTAGTAGCAACCACCATCCAAAAGGGATGTTTTTTACCCTCCAAGACCCAGATGCCAAGGCTACTATACAGTGTGTAGCCTGGAGGAGCCAGTTAAGCAAGCTGGTGCAGCTACCAGCAGTAGGAGAACAGTTGATTATTTTGGGCAGCCTCCGAGTTTATCCTCAGCGGGGACAGTATCAGCTGAATGTCTGGCAAGCCTTACCGGCGGGTGAGGGGTTGCAAGCCTTGCGCTCACGCCAATTACGCCAACGATTTGAAGCCGAAGGATTATTTGACCCACAACGAAAGCGCCCCCTGCCGATTCATCCTGAAACTATTGCTGTGGTTACCTCTCCCCAAGCGGCTGCTTGGGGAGATATTAAACGTACACTACAGCAACGGTATCCTGGTTTACGAGTCTTGTTTTCACCGGCTCAGGTTCAGGGGGAACTTGCGATCGCATCAATAGTTAACGCTATTGATCGAGTCGAGCGGGATGGCAGAGCCAAACTACTGATATTAGCTCGGGGGGGTGGAGCATCAGAGGATTTAGCTTGTTTCAATGATGAACGGGTGGTGCGAGCAATTGCTCAATGCTCAATACCGGTGATCACCGGTATTGGTCATCAACGGGATGAATCTTTAGCTGACTTAGTAGCTGATCACAGTGCTCACACCCCGACAGCAGCAGCGGAAAAAGCTGTACCAGAACTGATCACCCTTTATGCTGAACATCAACAGCGGCGGACGACCCTTTATCAAGCGGTGACTCAAATCACAGAGGCATCTTGCCATAAACTGCACCATCTACGAACACGATTGCGACACCTAGCTCTAGACCAACAACTACACCAGGAACAAAATGCGATTGAATTCCAGCATCAGCGATTGTTACAAGTGACATCAAAGCGTCTGAGCCAAGGGTACCAGCACTATCAACTTCTCAGGGAAAAGCTCAATAGCCTTGACCCTCAAAAAGTCCTACAACGAGGCTATGCACTAGTGCGCACCGCAGGGGGAACTATTGCTTCGTCTACAGAGAATTTGGCTTCTGGAGAAGAACTACAAATTCAGTTAGGTGAGGGTCAAGTTAACGTCAAGATTATCGAGATTGTTGATACTTGACGGTTGAGGGTTGACGGTTAAGCTAAAGCTTGTAAGGCTTGCTCTACGATAAGAGCCGCTTGGTCAACTTCCTCGGCTGAGACAATTAGGGGTGGAACAAAGCGAACTACCTTTGGTCCTGCTGGTACCAACAACAAACCCCGTTCCATCACAGCTTTAACTACATCGATTGAAGTTAGATCAATATTTGATTTCAGTTCAAGCCCATTAATTAAACCCCAGCCTCGCACTTCTTCAATCACTTCGGGATATTTATCAGCGATCGCTGAGAGTCTGGTGCGCAGCTGTTCACCCCGCACCTGAACATTTTGCAAAATATTCTCCTGTTCCAAGGTTTTTCCTACAGATAGGGCAACTGCACAGACAAAGGGATTACCACCAAAGGTGCTAGCGTGCTCTCCCGGTTGGAAGATATCACAGAATTTCTTAGACATCATCGCTCCAATGGGAATGCCACCAGCCAATCCCTTAGCACTGGTGAAGATATCTGGCTCTATTCCCAGATTCTGATAGCCCCAGTATTTACCAGTGCGACCCATACCCACCTGAACTTCATCTAGAATCAGTAGGATGCCAGTTTCATTACAGATCTTTCTAACTTGCTGGAAGTAGTCTAGGTCTCCTGGGCGAACACCCCCTTCTCCCTGCAATGGTTCGAGCATCACTGCTGCTACCCGCCGATTTCCCTCATCAATATCTGCGATCGCATTTTCCAATGCCTGAATATCGTTATAGGGTACGTACTCGAACCCAGGTACCAAAGGGTCAAAGTTTTTTTGGTACTTAGGCTGACCAGTAGCCGTGATTGTTGCTAAGGTTCGCCCATGGAAACTAGAGTTAGCAGTCAAAATCACTGGCTGTTCAATATCGAGCACAGTGTGGCCATATTTCCGTGCCAGTTTGATAGCAGCTTCATTAGCCTCCGCTCCCGAGTTACAGAAAAATACTCGTTCTGCACAAGAATGGTCAATGAGCCACTTCGCTAATGCCCCTTGCTCTGGAATGTAGTAGAGATTGGAAACATGGTTTAGCTTTTGGATTTGCTTAATTACCGTTTCTACCACAACTGGGTGAGCATGACCTAAGGTACAGGTAGCAATCCCTGCCACAAAGTCAAGATAGTCTCGCCCAGAAGTATCCCAGACATGGCAACCGGCACCCCACTCTAAGGCAATAGGAAAGCGTCCATAGGTTTTCATGACCCTAGCATCGAATGCAGTTAGGTCATAAGGTGCCCCCCCAGCCGGAGCTGACTCTGCCGGTGGCGAGGGATTGTTAACAATAGTTTCTGGGCTCACGAGCTTAGTCCTTGTGTGATTAGTGAATGGTCAAGGTTGGCTTTCTAGGATTTACCAATCAGCGTACGGAGCGTTATGCCATACTATTTTCAATTGCCCAACGAGCTAATTCAGTACGGTTATGGAGACCAGTTTTCCCTAGCATGTTCGATACATGACTTTCTATGGTACGCTGAGAAACATTCAGTTTCTCAGCTATTTCCCGATTTGCCATACCTCTTGCCACAAACTGGACAACCTTTAGCTCAGTAGGAGTCAACTCAACATCGTAAGGAACCTTAATTTTGGGTGTGCTGTCTGGGCCAGAACCTGAATGAAGGATTAGACGAGAAGCTTGCTTGAGGGAGGATTCCACCTGTGCTACCAGTTCTTCTGGCTCAAAAGGCTTCACCATATAAACATCCGCACCCTTATTGAGTCCCTTTACTCGATCTTGGCTTTGACCCTTGGCTGAGAGAAATAGTATGGGAATCCAGCTGGTGCGAGAATCATCTCTGACCTTTTCTACCAGGGTATAGCCGTCCATCTCTGGCATCATTACGTCACAGATAATCATATCAGGAATATCCTGCTCTAAAATGTCCAGAGCTTCTTTTCCATGTTCAGCAGTAATCACTTGGTATCCCCGAAACTCGAGGTAGTCCTTGACTAGTAATATCAGGTTGGGGTCATCATCAATCAGCAGCAGTTTTTTTTGCTCTCTTACAGCATTGTCCTTCATAACTGTAACGTTTGTTATAATTTGCTTGCTTAATTTTCGTAAATAGTGGTAGTACCTCTTGCCTTTTCTAATGCTTGGAAGTTACCAAGCTGCTATAACTCTCCAACCAATAATCCTACCTCACCATAATTAGGGTTGGTAGGGTTCATACGGAACTTAAACTTTGCCCCCGGAACCCTAGACTGGCCAAGTCAGTAGATTTTAGAACCCGTTGTGTCGCAAAGGTGGGGTTCATGACCACGCTAGATGTTAACCTGGTTGGGGTTGCGGACGATCTGCTTCCATTGCCTGTTAGTCTGAAACAGATGTTGGAATAGTTTCTGGCAAAGGATGAACTAAAAAAGCATAGTCCTCTAAAACTTGGTTGCCAATAATATGCTCTTGAATAATCCGTTCAATCACCTCAGGAGTAGCACTGTGATACCAAACACCGTCTGGGTAAACTACCATCACAGGACCAGAGGTACAGACTCGCAGACAATTAGCCTTGGTGCGAAAAATGCAACTTGCTTGAACATCCTTGGGCTGGTCTAGTTTTAGTTCTTTAAGGCGTTTTTTGAGATATTCCCAGGATTCAAGGCTAATTTCTTTTGAGCAGCATTTGGGTTTAGTTTGATCAGCACACAGGAAAATGTGACGCTGAATTTGATTAAGTCCTAAGCTCTTTATGTTAGCAGCTAGGGGACTTTGCTCTGATACTTCGAAAGTCGAAGTGTCAGAAATTTCCGAATTATCAGAATTAGATGCTTGGGTAGCTGAGGGCTCAGTTTTGTCTGCTGGCATGAGTTTTAGGGCTTTTGTGTGAGGATGAGTGGAAAGGGCGAGAGTAAGAATATATTTGTTATATCTATTTGCTTGTTTTAGTTATCAGTGATCAGCAGTCCATTGGTTGCAGTTATGTTTTTTTCAGCAATTCCTGGGACTAAGGTCAAGCCTTCAATGAAACAGGTACAAGCTACAGCATACTCATAGGCATACACAGAGAATAACTCAAAGCTATATCATCCGTGCATTCGCCATCTGTTAACCTGCTATGAGTTCGGGAACCCGTACAGAGGTATTTATTGCCATCTCCTGCTGATTTTGAGTAAATTAGCACTCAGGAGCTGAGAGTGCTAAATCGGCTCAGATGAAGTAGAGAGGAAAAACTGATATGGCAGCTGTAACTCTGAGTGTTTCCACCGTTAAGCCCTTAGGGGATCGAGTTTTTGTTAAGGTAAGCGCCGCTGAAGAAAAAACTGCTGGCGGTATCCTACTACCGGATAACGCTAAGGAAAAGCCTCAAGTTGGGGAAATTGTAGCCACCGGACCTGGCAAGCGCAACGATGATGGTTCTCACGCTGCTCTCGAAGTCAAAGTAGGGGACAAGGTACTTTACTCAAAGTACGCTGGTACCGATATTAAGCTAGGCAACGAAGAGTACGTTTTGTTGTCAGAGAAAGACATCTTGGCAGTCGTCAGCTAACACCTTGAAGGTGAGTAAACAGCAAACAAGTTGAACCCTTAAATTTTAAACCTTTCACCTTCAACCTTTCACGTTCAACCTTAATAACCCTTAGGAACTGAATTCAAAACCTATGGCTAAGCGCATTATTTACAACGAAAATGCTCGTCGCGCCCTAGAAAAGGGAATGGACACTCTGACTGAAGCTGTAGCTGTCACCCTTGGACCAAAAGGTCGCAACGTAGTGTTAGAGAAGAAGTTTGGTGCTCCTCAAATTGTTAATGACGGTGTCACCATTGCTAAAGAGATTGAACTGGAAGACCACATTGAAAACACTGGTGTTTCTCTGATTCGGCAAGCAGCTTCAAAAACCAATGATGCTGCTGGTGATGGGACTACAACCGCTACGGTACTAGCTCATGCTGTGGTCAAAGAAGGCTTGCGCAACGTTGCTGCGGGTGCTAACCCGATCGCCCTGAAGCGGGGTATTGATAAAGCTACTGCGTTTCTGGTGGACAAGATTGCTGAACATGCTCGTCCAGTAGAAGACTCTAAAGCCGTTGCCCAAGTTGGTTCTATTTCTGCGGGTAACGATGAGACCGTTGGTCAGATGATTGCTGACGCAATGGACAAAGTGGGCAAAGAGGGCGTGATTTCCCTTGAAGAAGGGAAGTCTATGACCACTGAACTAGAAATTACTGAAGGGATGCGCTTTGACAAAGGCTATATCTCTCCCTACTTTGCTACTGACACTGAGCGGATGGAAGCAGTTCTAGAAGAACCTCACCTCCTGCTCACTGACAAGAAAATTACCCTGGTACAAGATCTGGTGCCAGTACTTGAGCAAGTGGCTCGTTCTGGCAAGCCGTTGCTGATTATTGCTGAGGACATTGAGAAAGAAGCCCTGGCAACCTTGGTGGTCAACCGCCTACGGGGTGTTTTGAATGTGGCAGCTGTCAAGGCTCCTGGCTTTGGGGATCGCCGTAAGGCTATGCTGGAGGACATTGCTACTCTAACTGGTGCACAAGTAATCACTGAAGATGCAGGTCTAAAGCTTGACAACGCCAAGCTGGAAATGCTTGGTAAATCCCGTCGTGTGACCATAACTAAGGACAACACTACTATCGTTGCTGAAGGTAACGAAAATGCAGTGAAGGCTCGTTGTGAGCAAATCCGCCGTCAGATGGACGAAACGGATTCTTCCTACGACAAAGAAAAACTGCAAGAGCGGTTAGCTAAGCTGGCTGGTGGTGTCGCAGTGATTAAAGTGGGTGCTGCGACAGAAACGGAAATGAAAGACCGCAAGCTGCGTTTGGAAGATGCCATCAACGCTACTAAGGCAGCTGTGGAAGAAGGTATTGTCCCTGGTGGTGGCACAACTCTAGCTCACCTGACTCCTGAGCTAGAAACTTGGGCAAACGAGAACCTTAAGGCTGAAGAACTTACCGGTGCTATGATTGTTTCTCGTGCCTTGTCTTCACCTCTGAAGCGAATTGCCCAGAACGCTGGTCAGAATGGTGCGGTGATCGCTGAGCGAGTTAAAGAAAAAGAATTTAACGTTGGCTACAATGCTTCCAATGGTGAGTTTGTAGATATGTTTGAAGCTGGTATCGTTGACCCAGCTAAGGTAACTCGTTCTGCTCTCCAAAATGCCGCTTCCATCGCAGGTATGGTGTTGACCACTGAGTGTATTGTGGTAGACAAGCCTGAGCCTAAGGACAATGCTCCTGCTGGTGCTGGTATGGGTGGAGATTTTGATTACTAAAGCCTACGGAATTAATTAAAGTACTCTAATTGGACTATAGGTGCGCTCTTACCATTAAGAATTAAATTCCCGTGGCCGTGCGCGCCTTTCGGCAAAGCCAACGCGGGGCGCGAACGGTCGCGCACCTATAGCTAATTACAGCTGCTTCTTCAACGAAGCAGCTGCTTTTTATTACCCAAACAAACTAAGATTATCTAATCTAAGAGATACTAGAAACGAGCCTTGCAGCAGTTGAGATGGAACAGTTGCCTATGTCTTTGAAAATTGAATACGGACTCTTCAAGCTTGATTTCACTGACTACCACGCAGTTTTAGGAATTCCAGTTGATGCGGATGTTAAGGCAGTCCGTCAACGCTACCTTCAAATTGCTAGACGTTTGCATCCCGACAGTTGCAAAGCCAGTACTGAAGCGGAAAAAAAACAAGCAAATCTGCTGTTAACACGGCTGGTTAATCCCGCTTATGAACAGCTCTCTAGAGGTCATCGTGACTATGCTGCTAGTCTAAGCCACTTGAGTAAGCGGTTAGGGGCTCAAGGAGATAAGATTTCCCTGGCTAGCGCAACGGCTAAGCAATTATTACAAGCAGGGGCAAATTTAGATAATCTTTACAAAACCTCAGTTGACCACCTAGCATCAGAGCAATACCAAGCCCTTGACCAAGCCTTGGCAAAAATTGCCGAAATCAGTGAACTTAACCTAGTTTATTTGATGTGTAAAAGTGGTAAGGGCGAAACGGTAAAAACTTCTGTGTCAACCCCTGTGAAAACTCAAGGAACTGGTGTGACCCAGCCAAATAGTCAGACTAGTACCGCTGGCACATCACAGGGAGGGTCGGTTGGGCCTAAGGGAGTATCACGAGTGGATAGCTATATCCGCCGTGCTGAAGGATATTTGGTGAAAAACAATTTTGCTGCGGCAGTTCTGGAGTTGCGAGAAGCTCTGAAGTTGGACCAAAACAATAGCGACTGCCATAGTTTATTGGGAATTGCTTATTTGAAGCAAAATAAGGGGACAATGGCTAAAGTACACATTAATAAGGCGTTGCAATTGAACCCTCAGAACGAAAAAGCATTGAAGGCGAAACAGATTCTCAATGAATTAACCCCCAAAAGTGGCGGTAGCCAACCAAAAGTTTCGCCTGAAGCAGCTAAAGGGAAACCTTCCAATAAATCTGGTGGTGGCTTATTTGGTGGTTTATTTGGTGGAAAGAAAAAGTAATGATTCATCAACCACCCCCAGGGGCAAGGGATTTACTCCCCCTAGAAGTTACCCAAAAACGCTGGATTGCTAACCACTTACAGCAAGTATTTCACCGCTGGAGTTATCACCGGATTATCACATCAACCCTAGAATGGTTGGATACCCTGATGGCAGGAGGAGCTGTTGAACGTTCCACGGTCATCCAGTTGCACGATGCTGAGGAAGGAACGCTGGGGCTGCGTCCAGAATTAACGGCATCCATAGCCAGAGCAATGGTCACTCGTATTGCTGGCAGTAATAGTGAAGCCTGCCTATCCTTACCCCAGCGACTCTATTACAATGCCAATGTATTTCGACGACCAAGTATAGGTCACCACGGACGTCAACTAGAGTTTTACCAGTCGGGGGTAGAATTATTGGGAGTTGGTGGGCTCTTGGCAGATGGGGAAATTTTGCTGTTGCTAGCCGATTGTCTTAATAATTTAGGGTTACAGCAGTGGCACCTGATTTTGGGAGAAGCTCGGCTAACGCGATCGCTTTTGTCTCCCTTCCCCAAACCTATGCAAACAAAGGTTCGTCAAGCTATTGCCTATCTTGACCGGGTTAGCCTAGAAACCTTACCCCTCTCTCCAGAATTGCGAGAGCGGGCATTGTTTCTCTTTGACCTGAGGGGAGACCCTGCTGATGTTTTGCAAAAGGTTGCTAGCTTGGATTTAGACTCATCAGAACACGAGATTGTGACCAATCTCAAATCCCTGGTGGAACTTTTAAATAGTAGTTCCCCTAGCCCCTTACCGATCGTTCTTGACCTGACATTAGTACAAACCTTTGACTATTACACTGGTATTGTCTTTGAAGTAGTCAGTAGTAGCGAGGGCTCTAGCCGAGTTTTAGGTCAGGGAGGGCGGTACGATCAATTGCTGAGTGTATATCATCCTCAAGGAGAAAACTACCCTGGAGTTGGTTTTTGCCTCAACCTAGAAGACCTTCATTATGTCTTACTGTCCAGTAATCAACTACCCAGCCGAACACCAGCTAGTGATTGGTTAGTAGTGCCAGAATTGCCCGAAGCTGAGGCAATCGCTCTTACCTATGCCCAAAAACTTAGAGATTCTGAGCATTTGGTCAGGGTAGAAATGGATTTAGGGGGACGCTCACCAGCACAAATTAGAGAATACGCCCTGGGTCACGGTATCACCTACATTGCCTGGGTACCAGCCGATGGCACTCCTAGGATTGAGACCGTAAGTGACATACTCCCACACTGAATCCTTCGCTTAGCCTGGCCTTTGGCCAAGATTACAGTGTGGGCTTCTTACCAACTCCGGCCATCGCTTAGGATACTCGGTAAGCTTTATTAACGATACGGTCAGAAGTTACCGCAAGAAGAGTGGAGCCTTTATGGTTAGCAGGCTATGCATAACAGGGTTAAAACTTTATGATTAAGGCTCCACTCTTCTAAGGTTTCCTCTCCGGGATGCCCCTCCGCACCGGAACAATACAAAAAAGTTCAATTTTGACTTAGTAGGTGGCGGTTAGCTCTTAATTTGTCTTCCCTACTATTTTCATTATAGCATTTTTCAACCTATGCAAGACAGTTCCTGTCCGCGATTCATCTCACAACGAACATGCGCTCGCCATGAGTGTGAGATGAATCGCGGATTAAGCTAATCTTCAGCAAAAACATAGCGATATAGTTCACTAGGGTCAGGTTCAGGACTGGATTGGGCAAACTCAACTGCATCATTAATCACTTCCTGGATTTTGCTCTCAATGGCTTTGAGTTCTTCGGGAGTAGCTAGATTATTGTCTGTCAGGTAACTTGCCATCTTTTTAATGGGATCGCGAGTTAACCAGAATTCCTTCTCTTCTTTGGAGCGGAGTTCATCAGGATCAGCCAGAGAGTGACCTCGGAAGCGGTAGGTCAGGGCTTCAATCAGGGTTGGGCCTTCTCCTGCACGAGCCCGAGCGATCGCTTCTTGGGCAACAGTTCTGACAGCCATTACATCCATGCCATCAACTTCTACTCCAGCCATGCCGAATACACTGGCTTTTTTATAAATTTCTGGCTGGGATGTTGCCCGTTCATGAGCCATCCCAATTGCCCACTTGTTGTTTTCCACGACATAGATAACGGGCAGTTTCCAAAGGGCTGCCATATTCAAACATTCAAAGAACTGACCATTATTGCAAGCTCCATCACCGAAAAAGCAAGCGGTGACTTGATCAGCACTCTCATCCCCCAAGGCTTCGCGACGGTATTTACTTTGGAAAGCACTACCCGTGGCAACGGGAATCCCCTCAGCTACAAAGGCATAGCCTCCTAGGAGATTATGTTCTTGTGAGAACATATGCATTGAACCACCGCGTCCCTTGCTGCAGCCTGTTGCTTTGCCAAATAACTCTGCCATCACTTCCCGTGCTGGCACTCCTGCACTTAAGGCATGGACGTGGTCACGATAGGTGCTACTAACAAAGTCTTCACCATTACGCAACGCCTTGATGACTCCTGTTGACACTGCCTCTTGACCGTTGTAGAGGTGGACAAAACCAAACATTTTGCCCCGATAGTACATTTCAGCACATTTGTCCTCAAACAAGCGCCCGAGCATCATATCCTCGTAAAGGAGTAATCCTTCTGCGCTGGTAATGGGTCTGTAATCCTCTACTTTAGGTAAAGTTCTTTCCTGAGCCATTAATTTGTCCTATACTTGTCCCAACACTATACTGGCATTTAGCCAAACTACTTGTTTAGCCAATTTAAGCAAAGCTATTATAAAGTTTCACTCAAGCCTACAGGATTTATCTTCCAGAATTTATCTTATAGGTCAAGCCTAGAGGTAATAGTTAGGTCAAGTTGACTTGACTTAAAATCACACTACTCCTTTAGTGTTTTAGTTTAATTAAAGTTAATTAAAGAAGATGATCCACCCTAATTGCTAGAATTAATAGTGTTTAGGGACTCGACAAAACCGGTTAGCTGCGATACTGTGTCTTTTAAAGTGACAGATAAATAGCTATAGCCAGTTTAGGGAGTACGATATGGGCTATCATCAACTCATTCAGTTGCTCGAAAAGCTGGGGAAGTGAACCGTGCGCATTCCGCTCGATTACTACCGCATATTAGGATTGCCGATTCAGGCTACAGCCCAACAGCTCAGCCAAGCCTATCGTGATCGTACCTTACAACTACCGCGCCGAGAATATTCGGAAGCAGCAATAGCCTCTCGTAAAACTCTCCTTGAAAAAGCCTACGGGGTTTTGAGTGACCCCGAAACAAGAGAGGAGTATGATGCTGGCTTGATTGCCAAAGCTTATCAACTCCAAGAGCAACACCCATCAGTGGCGGGTGCTCCTGATACTAATCAAACAGTAACAGGTGAAACCGTCGAAGCTCACACTCCCACGATTGAAATTGATAACGACCAATTACTCGGAAGCTTACTGATTCTTCAAGAACTTGGGGAATACGAACTGATTATAAAACTGGCGCAACCGTTACTGGAAAAAGGTAACAGCGTTGGATTAAGTCAGGGGAAATTGGGGGATCCCCAACTTGTTCGACCCGACGTAGTTTTGACCTTAGCTATAGCCTGCTTAGAGCTAGGTCGAGAGGAATGGCAGCAAGGGGAGTATGAAAACGCAGCTATGTCCCTAGAAACTGGACAACAATTACTCCTACAAGAAGGCTTATTTCCGAGTGTTCGAGGGGAAATCCAGGCAGACCTCTATAAACTTCGCCCTTATCGGATTTTAGAATTATTAGCCCTGCCAGAAGAAAAAGCCATTGAGCGTCGCAAAGGCTTGCGGTTGCTCCAAGAAATGTTACAGGAGCGCCGAGGGATTGATGGCACTGGTAATGACCAATCTGGTTTAGGGATTGATGACTTTCTTCGCTTTATCCAACAGTTACGAGGCTATCTTACCTCCAACCAACAGCAAACCTTATTTGAAGCTGAAGCACGACGTCCTTCAGCTGTTGCTACATACCTAGCTGTTTACGCATTACTAGCAAGGGGATTTGCCCACAGAGAACCGGCTTTGATTGCTCGTGCCAAGAAAATGCTGATGCGTTTGGGGAAGCGGCAGGATGTTCACTTAGAACAAGGGGTGTGTGCTCTGCTTCTGGGCCAAACGGAAGAAGCCAGTCGTGCCTTGGAACTGAGCCAGGAATACGAAGCCCTAGCTTTCATTCGGGAACATTCTCAAAATTCCCCAGACTTATTGCCAGGATTATGCCTGTACGGAGAGCGTTGGCTACAAGAATCGGTATTTCCCCACTTCCGGGATCTGGCCAATCAGAAGGTTTCTTTGAAGCAATACTTTGCTGATGAGCAAGTACAAGCCTATCTAGAAAATTTACCAGATTCATCTGAGCAAACTAGCAATCAGTGGACGGTTGTACCTTCCCAAACAACCACCTATGCAACAGTAGGCTCTTCTAAAAGCATGCTGGGGCAAGATAGACTAAGCAATGGCCAAGGCTCACAGACAACTGCAGAACCAGTAACGGTGGGATCAAGGTGGCCAAGTGCGGCGTTGGCAAACGGTGTTAGTCAAAACGGGGTCAATAGCGATCGCTTAACCACTAATGGGGTATCAAGTTTGCCTACAGGTCAAGGGATATCCCACTCATCAAATGGCTCAGAACCACAAACCTCTCAGGACTTAGAGTCAAACACAACAGGCTTGCGGAGTCATGGACGGCGTCGTAGGCGTCAGTCCTTAGGTAGCTTTCTGGGTGGGGGCAAGTCAGGCAAAACCCTGGATAGTCAAAATTCAACCACCTCAGTTGGGTGGTCTAGAGGCGCTCCTTTGGTCAAAGATTCCTCAAGTCAGCGGAGCAGTCTGAATCATTCATCCCCTGATCGTCTTGAACATTCACCAGAGCGATTCAAACCAGGGGCTAAACTAAGACGTCTGATTTTCCTGAGTCTTTTAGGTTTGCTAGGACTGGGCATCCTGCTGATTTTGCTCAATAAAGCTCTTAAAAGTTTTTCAAAACCACCCTTAGAGGGAGAACAACTTTTTGTGCAGCTTGACCAACCTCCAGTCCCAATTCCTCCTAGCGGCAGTGGGCTCATTGCTCCGAGTGGTCCTCTAAATCAAGAAACGGCTCAGCAAGTCATCGAAACCTGGCTAAACACTAAGAAAGTTGCCTTTGGACCAAAACATGAGGTAGGGCAACTTAATAAAATCTTAGCTGAGCCAGCTCTGTCTGTCTGGCTCAAAAGTGCTAAAGCGGCTAAAACCAATAACTCTTACCGGATCTACAAGCACAGCGTCAAAATTAACTCAGTTGAGACTAACACATCCAATCCTAATCAAGCTGTGATAGATGCTGCGGTCAAGGAGCAAGCAAAGGTATATCAAGATGGTATGCTGAGTCCGGCAGCTTCGAGTAATGATAACTTAAGAGTCAAGTATGACTTAGTACGCCAAGGGGGTCAGTGGTTAATTAAAGGTTGGATGGTAAGATAACTACAAACATATCTGACCAGTCAATTCCTGTCGAAAAGAAAAGGGAAAACTAATGATTATTCCTGTCGATGGTTGATGATGCGATTAGCTTTGGCTTGCCACGCTTCGCTCACCGCTGAGGAAAGTAGTCATATAGTGTTGCTTATCATCAATCCTGAGAGATAAATGATTAATAAGGAATTTCAATGATAA
The DNA here is from genome assembly GCF_010692445.1 of Moorena sp. SIO3E8. Classification (NCBI taxonomy): domain Bacteria; kingdom Bacillati; phylum Cyanobacteriota; class Cyanophyceae; order Coleofasciculales; family Coleofasciculaceae; genus Moorena; species Moorena sp. SIO3E8. Next base: position 14,711 of record NZ_JAAHHM010000063.1, read on the forward strand.
GTAGATCAGAGTTTTATCCTTCTTGGCTACAGATCATTTATGGTAGCTAAGTTGATAATATTGATGACTGAAGTCCTAAGTTGTGAGGAGTGATGTCACAGTTTCATGACATTTTGAGTCCCACTTTTCTGACAAATGCGTGAATTTACCAGAAATCGGCTGATTTCACCCTTGACCTGACCAAAAAATTTCTTGTTATATATAGTTGCTCAGAGGATTCCATAAAAATGTGGCTTTGTTAGTATTTAACCAAATTATCGATGGCTGACTTTACCATATTGTAGGTAGAAAAAATAACTGAAGTTTCGAATAAGCAGTAGACGGGTAATTTCCCTCAAGGCGCACGCCTCCTAGGCCGCGAGCAATCCCTCGCGGCCTAGGGTAGCGCCTTTAAAATCTGGGAATCAAGAAGGATAAAAACTTTAGTCAGGTCTGACTTTAGGTAAGTTTCATAGCAACTAAAACTTGTTTTAATTAGGTGCGCTTGACCCTTAGGTGCGCTCTTACCATTAAGAATTAAATTCTCCACGGGTCTCACCTTAAGAATTAAATTCGCTCTTTGTGCGCGCCTCCTAGGCCAGGGAACCCGAGCACGGGTCACACCTCAAGATTGACATCAGTAATCTATCAGCCAACCTAACAACGTATAGAAAATAAATCATGGCAAAAGAAGGAACTCCCCTAGAAGAAATGACTTTACGGCAATTACGTAGAGTTGCGAGTGAATATAGTATATCTCGATACAGCAGAATGCGTAAAGCACGCTTATTGGCGGAAATTAAAGCAATAGAACGTCACAAAAGGTCTACCACTCCATCGCCGATAATTGAGGCACAAGCAAAGGACGAATCAAGCCAGTTTGAATTAGCTCAAGAAGAGCCGACTAGTGATAGTCTAGTTTCTGTTGATGAGGGATTAGCAGAGCTACCAGAAGGTTATGGTGAAAGCCGGATTGTCCTAATGCCTCGTGATCCACATTGGTCTTATGCTTATTGGGAGATTCCGAATGAACATAAAAAAGAACTGCGCTCTCAGGGAGGTCAACAACTCGCTCTAAGGCTCTATGATGTTACTGCAATCAAACTGGATGATCAAAGTCCCCATAGTATCCAAGAATATCCGTGTGATGAGCTAGCGCGAGAATGGTATCTACCCATGCCAGTTAGCGATCGCGACTATGTAGTTGAGATTGGTTATCGCTGTGAAGATGGTCAATGGCTAGTTCTGGCCCGTTCAGCACCTATCCATGCCCCCCCAGCCTATCCCTCTAAATGGATGGAAGACCAATTCATCACGGTCAACTGGAATGATAATTTACAGGGTAAGACTGTCCTAAAACTTCTGCCACCTAGCCAAACAGCTAATGGGAGTAGCTCGGAAATGCCTAATCCCCCTATCTATGGCGAAATCTTTGGCATAACTCAATCTGGGGAATCTCAGGCAGTAGCTGGTTCTGTTTATAGTTCTATGCAGCAAGTTCCAAGGTCAGCAATAACTTCCAATGCTTTCCCTTCGGGTATTGGTAAGTGGGTTTCTCCAAACATGTCGGGAGCTGGTTTGAGGGATTATGCTCCCACTGCTCCTTCTCCGGAATTGTTGTTACTGGCAGATGCGGAGCTAATTATCCATGGTACCACTGATCCTGATGCTTCCGTTACTATTGATGGACTTCCGGTCAAGATTAACCCAGACGGTACCTTCCGCTTCCAGATGTCTTTGCAGGATGCTCTGATTGACTACCCAATCATGGCAGTGTCAGCGGATGGCAAGCAAACTCGCTCAATTAATATGAAGTTCATCCGCGAGACGCCATCATGTCATACTGATATGGTGTTCAATTGAACACAATGATTGAGTGCAGTCCCCACCCATAATTTTCAATGATATTTTATAAGTTGGGTGGGGTAAGTCAAATCAGCTTTTGCATCGCGAAGCGTCAGCTTCTATGGTAGGATCCCATTGGTATGGCAAAGACTATTGGGCTGTCGTTGCACTACCAAGTCCTGCCATCATCCAAGTCCTGCCATGTTTGTGATGTTCATTGCTTGTTTCTGAGCGGCTTTTCGAGGGCAAAAATTAGGCGCTCAAGCAATTCCCAATAAGGCGATCAGGATGATTGAACTGCTTTGTTACCATAACAAGTGCGGAAGAGCAGTAAATTAAGGCAGACGATTATTATAAATAAATATGCTATAACTATTGGATTTTATAGTCGTCAAGATAAATTGTATCTTTTGATACAATTTATCTAATAGTTTGTATAGGTATATACTAACTATTGCTATATAGTTCAAGAACTAGCATTTGCCTATAATTGCCTATAATAAGGTGAGAATTCACACTTCATACTTCTAAAGAGTTCCCCCGACACTAGCCAAGGGATTTTTTTGCCAAGAGTTAATAGGTGTGCTTGACCCATTAAGAATTGAATTCGCTATAGGTGCGACCCTTTAGGCAAAGCCCGACGCTGAGTGCGAACGGGCGCGCACCTGTTAAATACACAAAGGTTATACTGACAGCGGAAAACCCACCACAGGGTCAGACAGGGTAGAGATTTTGATTATGGGTAAGTGAAGTACCCCAACCTGCTTGACCTTTGGTCACGCGGGGCGCGTTCGCGCTCGGTTGGGGCTTCCCATTCTCAGTTCAATCAGGGACGGTTTTATTCGTCTTTCGGGCTTTGCCCGACGCTACGCGAACGAGGTTTCCCGCGCGCGTCCCCGATGCCTCAACCAGAGGCGCGACCCTAGGCCGGGTTCCCCGGCCTAGGAGGCGCGCGCCTGCTCGTCTTGGTCTTACTCAGCGTCCACAGGCAGACATCCGCCTTCTATCGACGCATATTTTGGCGACAGACTTACCTTGGAATTACAGCGATAGCTGACCAGCTGGGGCAAGTCTCTTCCCGGAGACGAAACCTTAGTAGAGGGTCGCCTTTATGGTTGGTCGGCTATGCATAAAAGGGTTAAAACTGTTTGATTAAGGCGACCCTCTACTTACGGTAACTTCAAACCCTGAACTCTGAAGCGTACTTTTACACCTTGAAGGTAGCCTTTTAGTCAGTCAGGAGGGTCATCGACCACTTTTATTTTAGCACGAATCGCGCTCTAGTTGTCGTCTCCCTATCCATCCCCACCGTGAAAGACGGTGGGGATGGATAGGGAGTTTTGTTAAACGAATTTGATATAAGCTATAACTGCGAGAGACGATGGTGATAGTTTTTTGGAATTTTTGAACTAATCAGGGTTAGGCTTTTTAGTGGCGTTTACGTTTGAACCATTCGTTGTCACCCAAAATCCCTAGATATCCCCACCTAAGGAGAATAAAAAACCCGATGCGCTCGAAGATCGGATTGCTTTGGCATCAGATGTTAATTCAAATTGTGCTTATTAAGTATTTCTTAAATAAATTAATATCAAATAAATTTACACCGTTGTATTTAATAATTGCCTGTAGCACTTGTAATGATGCCCTAGCAGTAACCCTAACCTCTTTGCCAAGCAATCATAGATCTCTAAGCACAAGTAACCTTCTGGTTAACCAGCAGGAGAAGAAAATCGCTCAGGAGTCAGGACAATTGGTTGATGAAAATTATCAAAATCAGATAGGTGAACTATTAGCGCCCATAGGATCAGATTCAGAAGAACCAGTTCTACTAGATAATAAACCCAATACACCTGCTCAACTAACTGTTTTTGATTCTCAAACTATTCAAGTTGATAAAATTGAAGTCATTGGCAGCACTATCTTTTCACCAGAGCAGTTTAAGCAGATCATACAACCTTATCAAGGACGCTCCCTGACTATTGAGCAACTAAGAGAAGTCGCGGATGCTATTACTACGGTTTACCTCAAGCAAGGCTATATTAACACTAGAGCAATTCTGGCCGAGCAAACCATTGACATTAACAAGGGCATTGTTACAATTCGTGTCCTAGAAGGGGGTATAGAAAAGATCGAAGTTGAAGGAACACGCCGCCTCAATGCCAACTATATCCGCAGCCGTGTCCAGTTAGGTACTGGAACACCATTCAATACTACTGATTTGGAAAACCAATTACGATTGTTACGGCTTGACCCAAAGTTGGAAAGTATAGAAGCCAGCCTGCGCAAAGGAACAAAAGTAGGACAGAGCATTCTGATTGTTCGTGTTGTGGAAGCTAATCCGTTCGAAGGCAGTGTATGGGTTGATAACTACTCACCTCCTAGTATTGGTTCTGAACGAATGAGCTTTAATCTTCGGCATCTCAACCTAACTGGCAATGGGGATGAAATTTCTTTCACTTATCGCCGTTCGACCACTGGGGGGTCTAATATTTTTGATATTGGCTATCGCTTTCCCCTCAATCCCCGAAATGGTACCTTAGAACTGCGAACAGTGATCGACCGTAATCGGGTGACTCAAGCACCATTCAATGTTTTTGATATTGAGGGAGAATCTGAGCTATATGAAATTCGATTTCGTCAGCCGTTGTACCGTACACCTCGGGAAGAATTTGCTCTGTCTCTAGGATTCAGCTACAGAGATGGTCAGACTTTTTTGGGTGATGAGCCTCTTGGGTTTGGCTTTGGTCCAGATCAAGATGGCTCGACTACCCTGAGCGTGATTAAGTTTGAACAAGAGTATCTACGTCGGGATTTGGAGGGAACTTGGTTTTTGCGATCGCTTTTGAGTCTCGGAACTGGCTGGTTTGATGCCACTATCAACCCCGATCCTATACCTGATGGGCGCTTTTTTCGCTGGGTAGGTCAAGTACAGCGGTTGCAGATTCTCTCAGAGGATAATTTCTTAATTATGGGAACCGAAGTTCAGCTTACCCCCAATAGCCTATTGCCTCCCCAACAATTTTTGCTTGGGGGTGGTCAATCCCTGAGGGGCTACCGTCAAAATATCAGAGCAGGGGACAATGGAGTAAGATTCTCTATTGAAGACCGTATCACTTTACATCGAGACGTAGACGATGACCCCGCATTACAACTAATTCCGTTTTTCGACATGGGTTATGTCTGGAATAACCCTGACAATCCTAATACGTTACCGTCACAACGCTTTTTAGCGGGTATTGGCTTAGGGCTAATTGTGCAGCCAGTGACAGGGCTTAATCTGCGACTTGACTATGGCATTCCTCTGGTTGAATTGGATGATCGCAGTAACAATGCCCAGGATGAGGGCTTCTACTTCAATGTTCGCTATCAATATTAATCAATATAGCAATTATCTTTCCTCATGAGGTACAAATTTCTGGGTTTTAGGGAACAGGGGACAGGGAACAGGGAACAGGGAACAGGGAACAGGGAACAGGGAGCTTCGGAGCTGCTAATAGGTAATAATAAGAAAAATTTATGTACCTCATAGGTATGATAAACCCTAGATTAAATTATTTCAACTCTGACGATTACCGTCAATGGTCAACCGTTGAGCTTCAACAGTAAATAAAACCTGATCAAATACGGACTAAATTACTAGGATTAGCGCCAACTGCCTATCTGTAGAATACAGACTTTGAACAACAGATCTTCACTTGCTGCATCTGGTGCTATTTTGTTGCGCTAGATTCGATTATAGTCTTGGTTTCCAAACTCCCTAGGAAATTTTTATGATCGAATGCATATCATCTAAACGCAAACATTCCCGGTGAATCCATTGACCCATTCTAATTTATTGCCTGACCCGTTAAAAGCGTGGTACACCCAATCTGTCGAAAATTCTTTAGCAGAATCCGACTGTGACCCTCAAGTGGGTTTGACCTCTCAACAGGTATCACAGCGCTTACAATACTATGGCTTAAATGAACTAGAGGAAAAAGCAAAGCGCAGTTCCTGGGCAATGTTCCTTGACCAATTCAAGGACATCATGCTGCTGATGCTGATTGCAGTAGCGATAGTTTCCGGGATTTTAGATCTGATCAATCTGCAACAAGCCTCAGAAAAGGCCAGTGAATTCCCCTTCAAAGATACGATTGCTATCCTATCAATCGTGATTCTCAATGGCATCCTCGGGTATCTCCAGGAAAGCCGTGCTGAAAAAGCCCTAGCAGCCCTGAAAAGTATGGCATCCCCTAAGGTACGAGTGCTGCGGGATGGTCGTACCTTAGAGATAGATAGTCCACAGCTTGTGCCAGGGGACATCATGTTGCTGGAAGCTGGGGTACAAGTTGGAGCAGATGGTAGGCTGATCGAGGCATCGAATTTGCAGGTCAGAGAATCTGCACTGACTGGGGAAGCTAATGCTGTCAATAAAACCGTAGAGGTGGAGCTATCGGAAGATACTCCCATAGGCGATCGCATTAATTTAGTTTTTCAGGGAACTGAAGTTGTCCAAGGCAGAGGTAAAGTTCTAGTTACTGGTACTGGGATGAATACGGAACTGGGTAAAATTGCCCAGATGCTACAAGGGGTGGAAAGTGAACCGACACCTCTGCAACAGCGCATGTCTCAGCTGGGAAAAGTCTTGGTAACCGGTTCGCTGTTGCTAGTAGCACTAGTAATTATCATTGGCTTGGGCGTAAGCGGTTGGGACTTGAGTGTGTTCCAACAACTGGTAGAAGTTTCTTTAAGTATGGCAGTTGCTGTAGTTCCAGAAGGCTTGCCAGCGGTGGTGACTGTTACCTTAGCCCTAGGAACCCAGAGAATGGTACGCCGTCATGCTCTAATCCGCAAACTACCAGCTGTGGAAACCTTAGGAAGTGTTACTACGATTTGTTCTGATAAAACTGGTACCCTGACCCAAAACAAAATGGTTGTGCAACGGGTGGATACCCTCAACACTAGTATTCAGGTGACTGGGAATGGTTATGAACCTGTAGGGGAATTTCTCCTAAACAATCAGCCCATTACTACAGAACAGTATCCCGAACTCGAACCCCTACTTCTAGCTTGTGCTCTGTGTAATGATGCCATCTTGCAGTATGAACAGGGGGAGTGGAAGATTTTAGGAGACCCCACAGAAGGAGCATTAATTGCTCTGGCTGGTAAAGGGGGTGTGGATAAGGAACCTCTGAGTCAACAGTATTCCCGTGTGGATGAAATTCCCTTTTCCTCTGAGCGTAAGCGTATGAGTGTGATTTGTCAGTGGGATAGTTCTCCAGATAACTCTCAACCTGCTAACTTACCTGCTCAGTTACCCTACTCGAACGCCAAAGGGGAACAACCTTGGCCTTTCGGCCACGCTACGGGAACAACCGAGAACCGACAACTGACCGGTTACATGATGTTGACCAAAGGGTCTCCAGAATTGGTGTTAGAGCATTGCACTTCATCAATACATAATGATGACTTAGCAGGAGGAACTCTAGGGTGTCAACCCTTGACAGAAGACCAGCGGCAACAGATTTTGGAACAGAATAACCAAATGGCAGGGGCTGGTTTGCGAGTGCTAGGTTTTGCCTATAAGTCCCTAGATAGCTTATCAGCTCCAGAAGCAGACCATGAAACCTTAGAGCAAGGGTTGGTGTGGTTGGGGTTAGTGGGAATGTTGGATGCTCCACGCCCAGAGGTACGAGAAGCAGTTCAGCTGTGCCGGAATGCTGGAATTCGTCCGATTATGATTACTGGAGACCACAAACTTACCGCTAGAGCGATTGCCCAGGATTTGGGAATTGCTAATCAAGGTGATCAGGTACTGACTGGTCAGGAGTTACAAAAGCTTTCCCAGCTCGATCTAGAGGAACAGGTAGACCAAGTCAGCATTTATGCTCGTGTTGCTCCCGAACACAAACTCAGAATCGTTCAGGCACTCCAGGGTCGGGGTAAATTTGTTGCGATGACGGGAGATGGGGTGAATGATGCACCCGCTCTCAAGCAAGCTGACATTGGTATTGCTATGGGAATTACCGGAACCGATGTCAGTAAAGAAGCCAGCGATATGGTGCTGTTAGATGACAACTTTGCCACCATTGTTGCTGCCACAGAAGAAGGTCGGACAGTATATGACAATATTCGTCGCTTTATTAGATACATCCTGGGCAGTAACATCGGTGAGGTATTAACTATTGCCGCAGCCCCAATCATGGGACTACCAGATGTTCCCCTCACACCCTTACAAATTCTCTGGATGAACCTAGTCACTGATGGTTTACCCGCTCTTGCCCTAGCTGTGGAACCAGCAGAACCGGATGTGATGAAGCGATCGCCTTTTAGTCCTCGGGAAAGTATTTTTGCCAGAGGGTTGGGGTCTTATATGGTGCGCATTGGTATTGTTTTTGCCATTTTCAACATTACCTTAATGGCAATTGCCTATGGATACTTCCCTCACTGGAAGACAATGGTATTTACTACCCTATGTATTGCTCAAATGGGCCACGCCCTGGCAGTCCGCTCCAACAAACGCATTACTCTGGAATTAAACCCATTATCTAACCCTTATTTGCTGTTGGCAGTTACTGTGACTACTCTCTTACAGCTGCTACTGGTCTATGTACCCTTTTTGCAAGACTTCTTTGGCACTGAGCCTCTGACTATGATGGAATTCGCTGTCTGTCTTGGCTTTAGTACATCACTATTTGTTTGGGTTGAGCTGGAGAAATTATTTATTCGTTGGTTTAGCAAGGGAAAAGTTCAAGGTTAGCTGGTTGAAGGTTAGCTGGTTGAAGGTTAGCTGGTTGAAGGTTAGCTGGTTGAAGGTTAGCTGGTTGAAGGTTAGCTGGTTGAAGGTTAGCTGGTTGGGAGGTTGAAGCTTTAAGGTTGGGAGGTTGAAGGTTGAAGGTTAGCTGGTTGGGAGGTTGAAGCTTTAAGGTTGGGAGGTTGAAGGTTGAAGGTTAGCTGGTTGGGAGGTTGAAGGTTAGCTGGTTGGGAGGTTGAAGCTTAGCTGGTTGAAGGTTGAAGCTTAGCTGGTTGAAGGTTGAAGCTTGGCGTTGCTGATTCTGGGTATGGTTTCGCCCCCCTAACCCCCCAGCGAGCAATCCCTCGCTGGGGGGAATAAGACGTTCAAAGTCCCTCTCGGTGCGCGCCTTAAGCGGGCGAGTAAATCGCCCTTGGGTCGCACCGCAAAGTTGGGGGACCCACGGGGGCTTTAACATGCACCAGATGATTGCGCATTCATTCCTTAATTCAGCAACGCCTGAAGCTTAGCTGGTTGGGAGGTTGCAGCTTAAAGGTTGAAGGTTTAAGGTTGGGAGGTTGAAGGTTTAAGGTTGGGAGGTTGAAGGTTTAAGGTTAGCTGGTTGTTCGCGTTCGCGCAGCGGAGGCCGAAGGCCACGCTACGCGAACGGCTTTGCCGAAAGCGTGGCCTTTTGGCCAAGGTTAGCTGGTTGAAGGTTGAAGCTTAGCTGGTTGGACGGTTAGAGATTTTTTTTAGTTCAGATCAGACTTGTAATCTTAAGCCTGTTAACCTATTAATCTAGAACCTGCTAACCTAGAACCTGCTAACTTTCAACCAGCTAACCAACCCTACAAGAGATGCCTTGGGCAAACAACCGATTAACCTTCAACCGATTAACCTTCAACCGATTAACCTTCAACCGATTAACCTTCAACCGATTAACCTTCAACCTCTTAACCTTGGCCAAAAGGCCACGCTACGCGAACAACCTGCTAACTTTCAACCTGTTAACCTTGGCCAAAAGGCCACGCTACGCGAACAACCTGCTAACCCCCAACCTGTAACCTTAAATGGATGTACCTTAAGAGCCTACACCTGCGACAGTTTCGTAACTACAGAGATTGCCTGGTTAACTTCGATGCTCCCAAGACAATTTTACTGGGTAATAATGCTCAGGGGAAATCGAATCTACTAGAGGCAGTAGAGTTGCTCTCTACCCTCAAGAGTCATCGGTCAGCACGCGATCGCGAATTGGTCTTAGAAACTACTCCTATTGCTGAGATTCGGGCTACTCTAGAACGAGCCTATGGTTCAGTAGAACTAGGATTAACCTTGCGCAGTCAGGGAAGGCGTACTGTTGCTCTCAATCAAGAATCCTTGCGTCGGCAGTTGGACTTTTTAGGTATTCTGAATGCGGTACAGTTTTCTAGCCTGGATTTGGAACTGGTGCGAGGAGCACCAGAGCGGCGTCGCGCCTGGCTCGATTCGATTCTGACTCAGCTAGAACCAATTTATGCTTATATTTTGCAGCAATATAACCAGGTATTGCGACAGCGCAATGCTTTGCTCAAAAAAATCCGTAAACTTCAACAAGAAGGGGAAGTTGATCCATCGGTATCCAACCAGTACAATGCCGAGCTAGGGTTGTGGGATGCCCAACTGGCTACTGCTGGCTCACGAGTCACCCGCCGTCGAGAGAGAATGCTAAAACGGTTAGCTCCTTTAGCCCAAGCATGGCACGCTAGTATTAGTGGCAAGACAGAGGTATTGGATATTACCTATGCTCCCAATGTCAGTCTTTCCAAAGATGACCCAGATCTAGTCAAGCAGGCTTTTCTAGAGAAAATCCAACAGTTCTCCCTTCCTGAATTTCATCAAGGGAGAACCCTAGTCGGTCCTCACCGGGATGAAGTACAGTTTACCATTAATCAGACCCCTGCAAAGTCCTATGGTTCTCAGGGTCAACAGCGAACGTTAGTATTAGCGCTCAAGTTAGCAGAATTGAAGCTGATTGAAGAGGTGGTGGGAGAGCCACCTTTGTTGTTACTAGATGATGTATTAGCTGAACTAGACCTGAATCGGCAAAATTTACTGTTGGATGCTATTCAGGATCGGTTTCAGACTTTAATTACTACTACTCACTTGGGAGCTTTTGATTCCCAATGGCTGAATTCGTCTCAGATTCTTTCAGTGCAAGCAGGACAGATTAAAAGGTTGGAAGCTTGATGGTTGATGGTTGATGCTTGATGGTTGATGCTTGATGCTTGATCGGGTAAATTGCTTTTTACAACTTGTTATTAAGACAAAATTTTTTGGTTATACTAAGGTTGTATCTTCTGATCACAATCAGAGATCTAGCGTTTATCATACCTATGAGGTACACATAATTTTTTCCCTGTTCCCTGTTCCCTAAAATCCCGAACTTGTGTAACTCACCCAATTAATAACTGCTATATCCCTGTGAGTTATCACAAAACTAATGTTGTTTTTTAGTTAACCTACAGATCATAACCTATGGAACTTCATGCATATACTAAAACAATTAATGATATTTTTGCAGCTAACAAAAAGTATATTGTTCCTAGATTTCAGCGAGAATATTCTTGGTCAACAGAAGAAGTTAATGAGTTGTGGGAAGATATAATCTTCAATATTGAGATTAAAGACAATAATGAGTTTCACCATGAAGAGCATTTTATAGGTGCTCTTGTTTTAGTTGGGGAGGACAAATCACAAGAATTAAAGATTGTTGATGGTCAACAACGACTCACTACTTTAACGATTTTTCTCTCTGCACTATGCGAGCGTTTTATGACAATCGAAAACAAAACTTTAGCTGAAGCAATATATAATAACTTTATTGCTGGAAAAGATAGTGATGGCGAAGATTATTTTAAACTTAAAAATGAAAGTCCTAAGCCGTTTTTTCAAACCAGGATTCAAGACATTGAAAAAAACAAAAATAAACCCAATACAGAAGAAGAAAAAACACTTTTGAAAAGTTATAATCAGCTATACGATAACCTAGATCGAGAAAAATTATCCGAAGTCTTTAAAGATTTTCAAATAGATCAAAATTCTAACTATGAAAGGCTTTTGAAAGAAATCAGAGACCAAGTGTTGTCCTATCTAAAGGTAATTTACATTACAGTAAAGGAGGAAGATCAAGCTTATACAATATTTGAAACCCTCAATGCTAGGGGTATTAATCTCAGTTTTGTAGATCTGATTAAGAATAAGCTTTTTAAAGAGCTTAAGAAACAGCATCCTGATGATACCGCAAAAACAAAATGGAAAAAATTAAGATCCTTGATGTCTTCACGAGAGGGGCTTGGTAGTTTGGAAACATTTGTTAGACATTGGTGGATCTCAAGATATTCCTATGTAAGTGCTAAACACTTATATAAAGCTTTTAGAAAAAAATGGAATACTAATGAAATAAATGCCAGTCAGTTTATTGATGATCTGATTAGCGACGCTGAAAAATATATAAAAATAGCATCTCCTAATTTGGATGATTGGAAACATCAACACGATAAAGATATTTATAGATCATTAAATGCTCTAAAAATTTTTAATGTCAGCCAAAATCGTCCTTTTATTTTAAGTTTATTTAGAGCTAAAGAAGCCAAAATAATTAAGTTCAGTGAGTTGAAAAATATTTTAAAATTTATTGAAACATTTCATTTTACTTTTACGGCAGTTTGCTCTATGCGACCTTCAGGAATTGAGGCAAGTTATTCAAAAGCTGCTAGAGATATTTTTCAAGCTAAGTCTCAAAAAAATCTAACAGATATAATTATGAATTTTAAGAATCAACTTAAAAAAAGAATCCCTAATAAAAATATTTTTCAAGAAAAATTTGAAAAATTAAAATATCCTAACAATCAAAAACTTATCAATTATATTTTTGTTTTGATTGAAGTTTCAAAAAGTGAAACCAAAGAATTTCAACCAGAGGATCTTACCCTTGAGCATATATTGCCACAATCCTCTGGGAAAGATGATTGTCTTGGAAAGATAGGAAACCTACTTCCTTTAGGCAAGAATTTAAATCAAAAAGCTGGTAATAAATCGTTTCAAGAAAAGATCAAAATTTATCAGGAATCCGAGTTTTATCTAACCCGAGAGTTTGTAGCCAATAACTATCAAACATGGGGAGAGGAGCAAATCAATGAAAGAACTAACGAATTAGCTGATTATTGTTATGATTTACTCCAAACAAAATTAGAGTATAAGTAAATTATCTGCTACCTATAGTTTAGCCAGAAGTGTTGCAATTCTGGTTTTCATGGTATTGTAAGGCCGAGAGTTTTTTTTGACAGCATTCCTAGGACTTGAGTGGTTTCTGTTCGAAGGAATGCTTGCTGCTCTCACTTGAGTCAATACCTGCCATTTTTTTATCCTGGTAACGGGATTATGAGAAAATCTTATACTCAATTGACATCCTCCCACCGCTATAATCTTCGATTTAGTGGTGGGAGGATGTCAACTACAGAGCATTACGATAATCTTGCTTTAGCAAAGCTAAATCAATTTAGAGAATGTTTGTTCCCTGTTCCCTACTCCCTGCTCCCTGTTCCCAGATCCGCTGTTCCCAGATCCGCTGTTCCCTTTGCTATTGTTGACATGGCATCGATTGTGTTCGATGATTAGATTTATCCTAAGGGTTGACTCCTACTAGATTTGCTGCAACTGTTTGAGAACTCTTCCCATCCTATCTGCATTGCTAAAGACATTGTAAAGAAATTTGATATCTTACCTGTAACCATTCAGAAATATGATAGCTTTTTACATACTCTCTTAAAAAGGAGCCAATAACTTAGCATTTGACACTGCTTTTAACTTATTGTATTTCATTGCAAGCCTAGTGAAATCAACGCCCAAGCTCTTTGGCAAGACTACAAAGTTTTAGGTTTTTTTAACCTTTCTGATCATTGATCATCAATTATATATATTCAGGATATCCGATATGAGTACAACACCAGATCAAACCGCAGATGCACGGAACCGCGTCATTGAATCCGCCAAGCGATTGGGAGTTCAACTCAATGAACAAGAATTGGAACGATGGATGAATTCCATTACCCAAACCACAGAGGGCAGCGATATTGTCGTCGATGAAAAGACAGGGGTTTTCGGTCACAAAGTCAGCATGTTGGATTTTGACCCGAAAGACCTGGAGCGTTTTCGCACTATCGGTAAAATTGTGGAATTTGACGATGTTCCTGGTCTGGTAGAAACTGCTTTGGCCCTCTCTGGTTCAGCCGCTCAATCCAAGGTTCAAACTCACCCTGGAGACTGTGACTACTTCGAGCGGGTGAATATTATTGCCCCCACCAAGGCTGAAGCTTGCCAGATTCTAGCTCGAATTATGCGTGAGAAAGCAATCAACAGCCTGTCGGGTGACAATTTTCAATTCATTGAACTGAAATTTGGTAGCTATCCCCAAGACGTTATCTGCAACGAACGCCCCTGTAGCAAAGGCTCACCGATCGCGTGGTCTTCTGACGAAGTTGTGGCTGGAAAGATAGAAGCGAGGGACTCTGAAGGAAATCCTGTCATCATCACCTGGGATTCTGTAGCCGACGATCCCGGTTGGTGTAAGCTGGACTGGGTAATTTCTGATCCAGTGCGCGGTCAATTGGCCAACGCTAGCAACATGTTGGATGTGACCTGGGAAGCTCCCGATGGTACAATCACTCCCTTAGACGGCTATCTAGACGCTTATTTTCAAGAGGTTTACCTGGATGCCGAATCTGCTCCCATCTTTAACAAACTGGTGAAGCAGGTTTCCAGCGATGTCATGGATGATTACGTGACGGCGTTGCAAGACCAAGTTAAAAAATATGTTAAGGAAGATCATCTCAACTATGGCAAAGCTGCCAAACGTTTGTATAATATATTCCGGCTGAATGGGCAGTATGAGGAAGCTGCCTTCCTGCGGGAACTTTTTGACGAACCGGCGGCATTACTTTATCAAGTCCACGCCCTGGTAAAAACGGTTCAAGAAGCCACGGAAAAAAGCACCGTCTTTGATATCGACAGCATTCTTGATCAGACTGATGAACTGATTATGTCAGTGATCAAGGTCTTGGAAGGGGAAGAGGAATTGGAGATCGTGCGCCATCTGCTGCGTCTATCCCGCTGCATCAGCCGTCAGGAGGAGGGGGTTCCCCTTGGTCCCCACGCAAAAATAATCCAATCAGAGATCATGAATATTGTCAACAATTTCTTCTACGAAAAGATGACAGCACTACCTACTATTAAGGCTTATATTGACGATCTCAAGAGTTGATACTGACGCTGGCTGCCCCTATCCCTTTCCATAGCCAGCCAGCTAAATCAATAGACCTCTTGCAAAAGTATTTTTCTGATAGTGTTTACGTCAATTCTTGTCCACTGTTCCCAGATCCGCTGTTCCCTGTTCCCGACAACTGCCGCGAAGTCTAATGTTCACGCTGTAAGTTGTTTTGTAAGAGATTGCAAAACAACTTACCTTGTTGAATGGCATCATCAAGAGCAACATGGGTCAAGGGAATGTCCTCTAACCACTCAGGCGGTAGGTTTTTCTTGCCTGACTCGCTATAGTTTCGTTTTAGGAATGCCATGGCATAGGAGCGGATGTCTAGTGCAGAATGCTTAAAGGGACTATCCCCCACAAAGTTGATCAAATACCAATAGACAAACATAAAGTCGAAGGTGGCTGGATAGGCAACAAAGACCGGTTTACCGGGTAATGCTTGTAGCCAAGCGTGATATGCCTGCATCACCTGTGCTGGAGGCTTTGGGTTGACTCGTGATGCTTCCCAAGCTTCAGGGTTTTCTGACCACCATCTCATGGTGTTGGGATGAGCTTGTGCCCCTGGCAAGGGTTCTAGGTTAGCGGTAAAGGTGGCGATTAATTCTTTGTCTGCCGTATAAGCTGCTGATCCAATGCTGAGCATGGAGTGAGGTCCAGGGATAAGACCATCGGTTTCAATATCTGTGCTGACGTAGATTTCGATTGTCATTTGTTTGCCTATATCAAATATTAACAGGATATTGCTATGACCTTAACATCTGAGAAAATTTAGGAAAAAAAATTGGTAGTAATGCATACTAAGGATTCAATCAGAACTGTTGAACCTTGAAAACTTTGAACACTGATGGGGTGTTGCTAACGCGCAACAATTCTTCTCGTTATCTGCTGTCACCTTGGGTTAATGTTAAGTGCAGCCTACTGTTGACTTCTGACTGGAAGAATGACTTTCTCATCCTTAACTGTTTCCCTCAAACCCGAAATCACCCTCACCCCTGTTGAGGGAAATATTCTGCTCCAATCTTCAAGCCGTAAGCTGACATTTCATCAACCGGAACCGGGATTAAAAACTGCTCTAGATGCTCTCAAACAGGGAACCCACACCCCCGGGCAACTTCAAACCTTAATCCTAGAAACCGATGGCACACAAGTGCGGGAAAAGTTCGATGCTTACCTGAATCGTCTGATTGAACTGGGCTGGATCTGCCACGCCATCCCCCCCTCATCCCCTGAGCTTTCCCCCCTTGCGATCGCTATTCCCATGGTAGGGGATTATTACTTCGATTGCCCTGAAATTGATTGGGATGCGTTCGCGAAGCGGTTCCAAAGGAACATCGCATTTACCCTCTCTCGCTTCGCCTATCTCCATCAAGTCGAAGGGGAAATGGTATTAGAGTCTCCCCTTACCAAAGGTAAGATTAAATTTTCCGACTGGCGGGGTCCTGGGTTAGTGAGTCAGTTATCTCAACCCCAAACCGCTACTAGCTTAAGTCAGGAAATTCCCGGAATTACTGAAGAGATTGCCCAACAGTTTCTCAGTTTACTGTTTGCGGCGCAGATGTTGTCTGCATCCTTTGCCAGTCCTGTTGAAGAAGATGAAGAGGTTGAGAGCGAAGAAGCAACTCCACCGCTAGTGTTTTGGGAATTTCATGATTTACTCTTCCATTCCCGGAGTCGCCTCGGTAGACATAATAATCCCTTGGGTGGCATATTTCCCTATGTCGGTAAAATTGACCCCTTGCCTGGGGTGAAGCCATTGATGAGCGATGTGGTGATTCCCTTGGCAAAACCAAACTTAGAGGAACTCAATCAAACCGATATGCCCTTGAGTCAGGCATTAGAAACTCGCCGTTCGATCCGGCGATATGACGAAACCCCGATCACCCTTGAACAATTAGGACAGTTTCTCTACCGTTGCGCCAGGGTGAAAAAACTCTTCGATACAGAACGGGGAGAGGTCAGTAACCGTCCCTATCCCGGTGGGGGTGCGATTTATGAATTGGAAATTTATCCCGTGGTTAACGCTTGTCAAGGATTAAAACAGGGATTATATCATTATCACCCCTTAGACCATTTGTTGTGTCAAGTTTCAGCATGGACCGCAGAAACGGAAGCATTAGTTCAGGATGTCTGGTTTGCCAGCGCTCAACATGATCAGCCCCAGGTTGTATTTGTGATTACCGCCCGCTTCGGACGAATGTTTTGGAAATATCAATCCATGGCCTATGCAACGATTTTAAAACACGTTGGAGTTATGTATCAAACCTTTTATCTAGTTGCCACCAGTATGAATTTAGCCCCCTGCGGAATTGGAGCAGGTAATTCTGATCTCTTTCAAAAAGCCACTGGAATTGACTACTATGAAGAGTCTTCTGTAGGGGAATTTATGTTAGCTTCTGTTCCCGTAAAACCTTAATAAAAACTATAGCCCTAGCCCGTTGTAAATAGCTTGTAGGGTGGGCAAAAACACTTTGTTTTTTTTGAGTATTCTAGATTATAGAACTTTGCCCACCCTACTATAGCCCTGGACTATAGTATTTCGATTTAATTTGGTAAAGGAAAAAGGCAAGAGGCAATAGATAATAGATAAGAGGTCATCAAGAAGCTTTGAGGGTGCTCAAAAACAGTTTGGTTTTTTGATTATTCCAGATAATAGCGTTTATCGCAGTTATTAGGTAAAGCTTTATTTTAGGCTGATTTCTTTAAACCCCTCTTGAATATTGCCTTTTGCCGTTAACATTCAGCAGTCAGCGGTCAGCAGTCAGCGGTCAGCTATAATGCCTAATGCTTAAAATAAACATCGAACAGGATAATTTAATCGAGATTTGACAGAATTGAAAGTTTGGGGATTTGCCCATCTAAGCATATGCTGATAGCTGATAGCTGATAGCTGATAGCTTGCCTTTTGCCTTAAAAGCATAAGATTTATCCTCAAACGTCGCTAAAAATTCTATATATAACTTTGCCCATCCTAATTTAATTGATATTTTTTTTACAGGCAAGTGCCTAAATATTAAGTTTTGTGGCTATATCAGTTTTCTATACCACTGGACATAGTATCTTAACCAATGGCTTAACAATCCAAAATTAGTTTGGGATTCAATGTCTGAAATTGCTAAAATCCCAGGAATACAGGGACTTTGGGAAAAAACCAAAGGGGACTCCCAAGTTGTGGTTGCAGTTCTAGATGGGGTTGTTGACCAGGCTCATCCTTGTTTTGATGGGGCTAGGCTAAAGCGGTTGCCAACGTTAGTTCAGGGAGAGGCAAACCCGAGTGGGAGGATGTCGAGCCATGGCACTCATGTTGCCAGTCTGATTTTGGGTCAGCATGGTTCTCCTGTGCAGGGGATTGCCCCAAACTGCCAGGGGTTAGTCATACCTGTTTTCGCCGATGAAGGTCGCCGCCTCTCCCAACTGGATTTGTCTCGTGCCATTGAACAGGCCGTTAATGCCGGAGCGCATATTATCAATATCAGCGGCGGACAACTGACTGACTATGGTGAAGCAGAGGACTGGCTCCAACAGGCTGTCCGTCTGTGCCGAGACAATAATGTATTAATTGTCGCGGCTGCGGGCAATGACGGGTGTGAGTGTTTACACGTTCCCGCTGCCCTTCCGGCTGTCCTAGCAGTTGGAGCCACGGATGGCCAGGGACAACCCCTAGAACTGAGTAATTGGGGTCAAACCTATCAAAACCAAGGGATTCTGGCTCCGGGAGAGAATATTCTGGGAGCTAAACCCGGAGGTGGTACAGTCAGACTCAGTGGCACCAGCTTTGCCACCCCCATTATCAGTGGAGTTGCGGCACTTTTGCTCAGTCTGCAACGGCAACGGGGTGAAGAACCTGACCCCCAAAAAGTTCGTACTGCCTTGCTAAAAACAGCCCTACCCTGTAACCTACCGGAAAACGATCAGCGTCCTCGTTGTTTGGTGGGTGAGGTTAATATTGCTGGGGCGTTTACTGATTTAACAGGAGAAACCATGTCTGAATCTGAAGAACTCTCAACCGTTGAAGCATCAGGCTGTGGCTGTGACGGAACACTAGAAACCAGCCCCCAAAGCTTACTCAGTGCTGAGGGAACTTCAGCCGTTGCTCCCACAGAAGCTCAACCTGCCGTTGCGGCCTCCTCAACTGAGACAGCGGTAGCCCCTGCCCAACCGACTGAGGTTGCTGTTATTGCTTCTGAACCTCAATCTACACAAGCCCCGGTCACCCCGACCTCTGTATCCACTTCATCTGTATCCACATCAAATCACGAGATCTCTGGAATGTCCAACACTACTGCAAATGCAATTACCCCCAGCCAGCCCGTTCAAGCCAGTGGTGGCGATATAATTTATGTGATCGGAACCCTAGGTTACGACTTTGGCACCGAAGCACGGCGCGACTCCTTCAAACAGTTGATGCCACCTTATGAGATTGAAGGCACTCAGGTGCCAGCAAATCCCTATGATGCCCGTCAGATGGTGGACTATCTGGAGGCAAATCTCTCGGAAGCCAAGTCCTTAATTTGGACGCTGAATATGGAGTTGACTCCGATTTACGCCCTCGAACCTTCGGGGTCCTTTGCCAGAGATGTCTATGCTGCATTTCAGGAATTGCTCTCTGGGGAAGTACAAGCAGAAGATTCTGAGCAATACATTGAACGGGTCAGTATCCCTGGACGGTTAACGGGAAGAACGGTAAAACTGTTCTCTGGGCAAGTTGTGCCAGTGGTTGAACCGGTAAGTCCTCGTGGCATCTACGGTTGGAGGGTGAATACCCTGGTTTCTTCTGCTTTGGAAGCGGTACGGGGTGAACAGGCAGAGGCAGATGATGAGCAAATGCGGAAAAGCCTCAGCAGTTTCCTCAACCGGGTTTACTATGATCTGCGTAACTTAGGACAAACTTCTCAAGACCGGGCGCTGAATTTTGCGGCAACAAACGCTTTCCAAGCAGCTCAAACTTTCTCTGAAGCAGTAGCAGCTGGCATGGAATTAGATAGTATTGTAGTGCAGCGCAGTCCTTTCTGTCGGATGGATAGTGATTGTTGGGATGTGCAGTTGAAATTCTTTGACCCAGAAAACAACCGTCGTGCTAAGAAAGTCTTCCGCTTTACCATTGATGTTAGCGATTTAATTCCTGTGACTTTAGGCGAAGTTCGCTCTTGGTCTTCTCCTTATTAAGGACCTATGAAATCGAGATAAGGAAATTTTTTGATTTCCTTATCTATATTGGAGGGAATCGGGAATCGGGAATCGGGAATCGGGAATCGGGAATCGGGAATCGGGAATCGGGAATCGGGAATCGGGAGCAGGGGGTAAGAATTGACGAAAACACTATCATAAAAATACTAATGCTAAGCTGAGATCTTGCACCAGTACAAAAAAACTTAATAACAGATAGTGATAAAAATCAATTTCATTACTGAAAGCCATGCAGTCGGCCAAAGCGAGTTTACCTCAATCGCGCTTTGCATCAACAGAGAGTAATCTTTTATCACTGTTCCCTGTTCTCCGTTCCCTGTTCCCTACTTTTACAGATAAATTTTAAACTTGGTTCAAGATCTCAGAGGTTGTCTGAGAAGTCTCATTTGCTACATCCAAGCCCCCTAAATCCCCCAATTTTGGGGGACTTTTAGAAACAAATTGACTCTTTTTACCCCCAAAGTTGGGGGGCTAGGGGGGCAAAATTCAGTATAAAAAAACTTTTCAGATATCCTCTCAGATCAAAACTGATCGGTTTCTCGTGGTCCGGTGGCACCGCCTTGATTAAGGAATAAGTTACCGGTGGCATCGTTTTGATAGATACAGCGAATTTCTGGTGTACCTTCAAGCACACCAGTGAAACCAAAAGTATTCATCCGATTTTTGCATTCCCGGACCTGTTCCGATGAGATCAGCCTCCTCTGTTCCAGAATTGACCAGTTATTCCGACGTAAAACACACCCAGGTCGCATCTTGGGCTGGGTCACATACACATTAAAGGGATTGAGAGTCACGAAAACTTGCATATCCGTCACCATCGCACTGGCACCATACTGAATACAAAGCTCTGGATTTGGCGCGCTGCGGTCAATCACTTCACGGGAGGCAACATTTTCTGGATTGAGAGTGGCACCAGAGCTAAAAGCAATACCAACCCCAAGTCCCAAGACAAAAACCCCACCAAGAATCGCTAAGGTTGTGTAATTAAGTTCAGGCATCCCATTAGAACTGTTGGATTCACGTTTCATTTGACTCAATTAACGTAATTAACGTTTAGAATTTTCTGGGTCAAGATTTCCTGGGAGTAGTTGCTACTTGCCGATACTTTTTAGCTACCAAAATTTACCAAAAGCAAATTTCAGCCCACTAATGCAAGTTGCTCTCGCAACCAGGGTGTATCTACCAATGCTCGTAGAAATATCCCACGAGCGCCGTTGATGTCTCTGTCCATGACGAGTCCATCAAGCTTTGACCTTATGGTCTTGCTCCCACCTATGTTTATCAGTTCGCCTGTCCAGCTAACAGTTTTGCTGGTGTAAGCTTCGCAAACATCTAATACTACTTTCCCCGTCTCTTGAGCTTTGTGATTTAGAAATTCTTTGAAACGGTAATGAGCGAAGGTGAGCATATTACGAACGGTTTTAGATCTAATTTTTCTGTTCCCTTTTTTTGACATTTGAGATGTCTCGAAGGTAGGAATAAGAATTACATCGAAGTTGTCAACCAAGAATCTAGCTGTCTTGTGGTGAAGCTCATTGATTAAGTTTTGAACTTTTATAACCATTCGTCTGGCGGTTTTCTTCATCCGGCGCTTTTGCCCCCCATTGGCTTTACTAATCTTAGACAGTAAATTATCCAGATGTTGGCAGAGTCGCTGGATTCTTGAAAAGTCTCCATGCCCAATCTTTCCTACAGATGTCTCGCTGAAAAAAGTGATGAAAGTTCTGACTCCAGGGTCTAAAGCAACTACTCTACCTTGGTTCTCGGCATGTGATACAGCTACTTTCTGGGGAACTACTAAATAGTAATCCCCATTATTACTGGTTAGTCTGCAATCGCACACTTCTGGGGGTAAATCCTCAGAGTATGTTATTTCTCCTAGTTTAGTGTGATATATCCCCGCTTCTGAAACTGCTGATTTTGGGATATAGCAAGACTGAATAGGGTTCTTTCGAGACCTAAACCTTACTCGGTTAATTTGTGACGTTTTCTTGTACTTTTTCTTGGCCTCCCTAACAGCGGTGCAAGCATCCTTTATCGCTATCGATTTAATTTGATAAGGAACTTCCTTGCACCACTCGGGTAGGTCGTTTAATATACCAGTCTTAATAGCCTTCCAGTTGGCTTTTACTTCGCCATTCTGGAGTATTTTGACTGTTTTATTGAAAACATAACGGGACACTCCGAACCACTTACGGATTAGCGTACGCTGCTCAGGGTTTAGGAACAGACGAATCTTCTTTGATTTTTTGACCGTATTTCCTGAGTCCGTGAACCCGGCAGGAGAAGACGTGAATGATGGATAGAAGATCTGCGGTAAGCTCGGATTCGGGACAGCTCTTAGGCTGGTCGAGAACCAGGATTTTTCCACCGTTGAGGCTGACCAAGTACTCAATGAGTTCAAACCCGAATCGGGTAAGTCGGTCTCTACAGGCAACAACAATCGTGAGCTTATCTCCGCAGACAACTCGCTCCAGTATGGTTTTAAGTCCTTTCCTTTTGTAGTTGAGGCCGGAACCGATGTCTTTGATAATTTCTGCTTCGGGGAAGAGGGAATGCAGATAGGCGACTTGGCGAGCGAGATCGTCTCGCTGTTTAGTGCTACTGACTCGGCAGTAACAGACTGTGTAACAACGGGATCTGTTAGACTTTGGAGCTTTTCCAAAACGGAGAAGATCTGTTGAGTCAAAGAGTCTAGTTCCCCCTGGGGTTCGTTCGCATTTGAGAGTGCCATTGTCTGCATACTTCCTTAGAGTGTTCGCAGAGAGTCCCGTAAGTTCGACCGCCTTACGGATGGGTATGAGTGCCATGGATAAAATCTAACACGTTTTGGTAAATAATGCTAGATTATTTGATATTTTCTTCAACAGTAGCTATCCCCCTTCTTTCAGTATGCCAGGTACGCCAAGATTAATCCGGAGATGGGGAGATGGGGAGCTGGGGAGCTGGGGAGATGGGGAGATGGGAAGATGGGGAGATGGGGAGATGGGGAGCTGGGGAGCTGGAGCTGGGGAGATGGGAAACATGTTTGAGGTATAGTAAATTTTTGTCTTAACCCGACTCCCGATCACCAATTGCTGCTTTCAACAATACATCTGCTCCAAATCGCACAGCATCGGTACAAGGTAAGCCAGTCTCTGTTTGTACCTGTTCAATGGCCGACCGGGCAGCTTGATCATCCAAGTGGCCAGTATTAAGTGCGATCGCAATCACCTTTACCTGACCAAATGCCCCACCAGCACTAGCAACAGTCTCGTAAAGCTCAATCACTTTAGGTAATGGGGGAATCGGCACATGGTCATGATTACGAACAGACTCCTGTCCGGCTCGATGGACCAATAGTAATCCCGTGGGCTGAGTTCCTCGAATTAGCGGTAGAGTAGCTGTGGAACCAGGATGCAACAGGGAACCCTGCCCTTCTACGATCAATAAGTCGTGGTCATTACCATAGCGCAGTACCATTTGTTCCACAGCACCAGCAGCAAAGTCTACCCGAATCCCATCCAAGGGAATGCCATCCCCAGAAATCATAATTCCAGCTTGACCAGTGGCTAGGAACTTCGATGGTATGCCCTGACGTTGGGCGCACAAATATAACTCCAGAGCTGCTGACATTTTGCCCACTGCCATATCTGTACCTACTGTCAAGATGCGCCGACAAGGTAGCGATCGCGCCTTAGCACTTGCTATTCCTAATCCCTTCGGTTCCCGACGAATATCCCAAATTACCTGACCGTCTTGCAGTAATTTCTGTAACTCTGGGTCAGATGCCATGGGAGTATGCAAACCATTGATAATCGATAACCCTGCTTCTACCCCCACTTTCACCTCCTGCGACCAAGGCTCTGGTAATGCTCCCCCAGATGGCGCAATACCAATGGCTAGGATATCTGGTTGATAAGCCAGGGCAGCAGACACGGAATCTACAATCGGAACATTAACCTGAATTCCAGTTAATTTAGACAAAGACTGCCCAGCACACTGCTGGTCGATCACCACCACAATCTCAGTTGGGCAATAGCGTAACAGAGTCAGTCCGGTTTTGCCTTTTGAACCAAGAATCCCTTCATGGAGTAGAATCGCCATACGCCGATTAGTGGTTAAATTCACGGCGTTTCACCCCCAGTCCTGGTAAATTATTCGGTATCAAATGCCCATTTTGTAGGGTTGCCCCTGTGAAGGGGTCATCTACTAGGTTTAAGTGACTGTCTAAATCAAGATAATCTGCGAGTGGTGAGAGATGAGAAGCTGCTGTATTCGCCAGAGTACTGTCAGAATAGCAACCAAACATCACCTGCAACCCACAAGCTTTTGCGGTATGCACCATCCGTATTGCCTCAGTTAAACCACCGGATTTCATTAGTTTGATGTTAATACCATGGACACAGTTTGCCAATGGCGGAATATCTTGGCAAGTCTTGCAACTTTCATCCACAAATATTGGTAAAGGGGATTGCTTATACAACTGGGGTAAATCCACCTCTTTTCCAGGAGCGAGGGGTTGTTCCACATGCCTCACCCCCTGATTCGCCAGCCAGTTACACATCTCTACCCCTTCCTCCAAACTCCAACCCCCATTGGCATCTACACTCAACTCGGCTTCTGGTGCCTCATCTCGGATAGCCAGAATCATCTGTTGATCAGCAGCAATCCCCTCAGGTGAACCTAATTTAATTTTCAGTACATGAGCACCAGTAATGGGAATCCATTCCTGCACCCGTTGCCTGGCCTTTTCTGGGTCACTAATGCCTACCGTAGCGGAAATTGGTACAATTCGGCGGCGGTTCAATCCCCACAGCCGCCAGAGGGGTAATCCCACCCGCTTCCCTAGCCAGTCATGTATTGCCAAATCAATGGACGCCCAAGCCGCTGATGGCACCTGTACCTCCTCCAAAACCCGTTCAATTTGTTGGTGTTCCCAAGGACTAAATGCCTCCAGCATCGGGATAACCACCTCTAGGGCTTCCAGCAGAATCTCAGTAGTTTGCTTATGGGGGGTGGGGGTTAGGAAACTTTCTGTGCCTGGATCTGACGAGCTATTGCTGAGGCTAGTTGCCTTTCCTAGGGAAAAGGGAGACCCTTCGCCCCACGCTTCAATACCCTCTTGTTCGATCCTGACCCAGACATTGGTGGTTTCAGAAGTGGTGCCACGACTGATGGTTAAAGGGAACTGCTTATGTACCGTGAACGTTTCAACGCCAATACGCATTGTTTATTTAGTATATGGTTATTTAGTTTAAGGTTGGAGGTTAGTTGGTTGTTCGCCTTTGGGGTTCGGTGAAGGGTAGCTTGAAGGTTATTTGGTTAAAGGTTGAAGGTTGTTTAGTTGTTCGCGTAGCGTGGCCAAAGGCCAAGGTTGTTCGCCTTTGGGGTTCGGTGAAGGGTAGCTTGAAGGTTATACTCTACTAGGACGATGGTCAATAATAGGTTTGCCAGATCATACTCGCCTACAAGGTGTAACCTCTAACCTACATACAACCTGTAACCCAATTTGTAACCTACAACCTACAATCTGTAACCTGTAACCTACCACCTGTAACCTACAATCTGTAACCTGTAACCTTCAACCTCTAACCCAACCTGTAACCTGTAACCTGTAACCTTCAACCTTCAACCTTCAACCTGTAACCTGTAACCTGTAACCTTCAACCTTCACCCTTAATACTGTAACTTATCCTTTTGTAATTATTCAGTAATTTAATGATTTCAATACAGCCATGGAAAACCCTGAAATCAAAGTTGGTTTTTGACAACCAATGGTGTCGAGTCAGGCAAGATGAAGTAGAATTACCAAGTGGTGAAATTGTTGATGACTACTTCATCAATGTTAGACCGGATATTGTGCTGATACTGGCAATTACTTGCGATCGCAATGTTGTTTTTGTCCGTCAATATCGCCATGGAGTGGGAGAAATTTTATTGGAACTCCCTGGGGGTGGTTTCAACTCAACAGTAGAAGATAGTCTGAAGGCAGCTGCTAGGGAATTAGAAGAAGAGACTGGTTATGTCTCTGACCATATGTTTTCCCTAGCAACCTTATATGATAATCCGGTAAAAGATACCAATACAATTCATTTAATTATGGCAGAGCAAGCTCAGCCATCGGGTATCCAAAATCTAGATATTACGGAAGAGGTTGAAATTGTTTTGGTACCTGTAGATGAGGTTATGAAAAAAATTCAACAAGGAGAAATTTGTGTTTCAGGAACAATTGCTGCTTTGTTTTTAGGCTTGAAGTTTTTATCCTAAATTCTTAGCTAACAGCTGTCAGCTGTCAGCCGTCAGCTCAAAATATAGCAATTCCTGTAGGAATTGTGATAATTTTTATTATAGCGCTGCACTTAGGGAATCGGGAATCGGGAATCGGGAATCGGGAATCGGGAAGAGTAGTTTGACCCGGTTGCTGGAACCGGAATGTTGGTGGAACGGGCATCTTGCCCGTTTCATTTCCCAACCCCTACTCCCTACTCCCTTGGGTGCAGCGCTATCCCATCACTAATCACCCAAATCCCTAAGAGTCTTCAGAGTCTTGTTCCATCGGCTTTCCTAAATCAAAAATAATAATAAATTTCGCTTCGGGCATCAGTCGTTTCAGAGCCTGCAAGTGGCCTTCGGCATCCGATCGGTTGCGGAACCGAGCCACAATCACTCGTTGCATCTTCGGCAATAGGCGGACTATCACCCACGGATGAAGGCGTTCAGAATAGGACATAATTGATCTATCTCCTTAGATGGGGACCAAGAGCCAGCCGGAGACCCGAGAAAATCTGTGGGCTGGCTCTTCCCGTGGACGTTTGTCGGGTAAGGTAGGAGATGTTACCATCTCCTCCTCCCCTAAGAACCGGACTTGAGACTTTCGCACTCATCCGGCTCAAGCCTATTCAGTCCACCCGGGAATGTAGATGCTTGTGCTTGGCTTTA